>CALMLK010000233.1 GCA_937868035.1 uncultured Alphaproteobacteria bacterium | reverse complement strand
GAAGCGATGCGTTATCTCTCGCTGCCGCGCGAGGTGGGCCTGCATCCCGAGACCAAGACGCCCATCGTCGCCAATGTCGGCCGCTTCGGCCCCTACCTCCTGCATGATGGAGTGTACGCCAACCTGAAGGATGATGACGTCTACACGATTGGTCTCAATCGAGCGGTGGACCTGCTGCACGAAAAGCGGTCGCGCGGGCCTTCGAACCGGGCGCGGCCTGGCGCCATCAAGAATCTTGGTGCCCATCCGGCTGGCGGCGGCAATGTGGAGATCATGGGCGGTCGCTATGGCGCTTACGTGAAATACGGCAAGCTCAACGCCACGCTGCCCAAGGACAAGGCTCCGGAAGAGTTGACCATGGACGAGGCCGTGGCCCTTCTTGCGGCGCGCGCCGAACAGACAGGTGTCAAGCCTCCGGTGAAAAAGGCGGCCAAGAAGGCTGCGAAGAAATCGGCAAAGCCTGCGGCCACCAAGGCAGCGGCGAAGAAGCCAGCCGCGCGGAAGGCCCCGGCCAAGAAGGTTGCACCCGCGGCGTGACGAGCAAGCGCCCCGCCCCGCAAAAGCCGCGCAAGCGCGCCGCGCACCAGGGCTTGCCTTCCGAGGCGGACCTGCTCGAATTCATCGCCACGTCGCCCGGCGTTGTCGGCAAGCGTGACATTGCCCGGGCCTTCGGGCTTTCGGGTAACGCCAAGATCGGTCTCAAGGCGCTGCTCAAGGACCTGGAGCAGAAGGGCAAGCTCGACAAGCGGGGCAAGCGAATCTCCGGCACGGGCAGCCTGCCGCCCGTCACCGTGATCGAGATCACCGCCGTCGATGATGAAGGCCACGCCTATGCGACTCCGGTGGAGTGGAACGCCGCGAATGGCGATCCACCCACCATTCTCGTGGGCGAGGACCGGCGCGCCGGACAGCCTGCGCCCGGTGTGGGCGACCGTGTGCTGGCCCGCATCGAGGCCCTGCCCGCCGGCAAGAAATCCATCCTCGGCCACGCCTATCAGGCGCAGGTCATGCGGCCCCTGTCACGCGAGGCGCTGCGCGTGGTCGGCATCTATCGCGCCGGCCCTGGCGCGCACGGGCGCATCATTCCGTCGGGCAAGAAGGACCGCTACGATTATCACGTGCCGCACGGCGAAGATGGAGGCGCGGAGGATGGCGAGCTCGTTTCTGCCGAGGTGACGAAGCCTGCCGCCCGGGGCCTTCCGCAGGCACGGGTGCGGGCGCGGCTCGGCAATGCGCGTGATCCGCGCAACACCTCCCTCATCGCCATTCACGGCCACGGCATTCCCGACCAGTTTTCGCAAGCCGTGCTGGACGAGGTGACGCAACTCCGGCCGTTCGGCATCGAAGGACGGGAAGACCTGCGTGCGCTCCCGTTGCTCACCATCGATCCTGTGGACGCCCGCGACCACGACGATGCGGTGTGGGCTGCCCCCGATGATGCGGCGGATAATCCGGGCGGCTTCAAGGTGATCGTCGCCATTGCCGATGTCTCGGCCTATGTGCGGCCGCAGACGGCGCTCGATCGCGAGGCACGGCGGCGCGGCAACTCCACCTATTTTCCGGACCGCGTGGTGCCCATGCTGCCCGAGCGGATTTCCAACGACCTCTGTTCGTTGCGCGAGGGTGAAGACCGCCCGGCGCTTGCCTGCCACATGGTGTTCGATGCCAGGGGCAAGAAGCGTTCGCACCGCTTCACCCGCGCCATCATGCGCTCTGCGGCCAAGCTCGCCTATGAAGAGGCGCAGGCCGCGATTGACGGGCGGGGGAATGCCAAGGCCAATGCAATGCTGGAGGGCGCGTTGCGTCCGCTATGGGCGGCCTACGCCGTGCTCTCCGCCGCGCGTGACCAGCGGGGGCCGCTGGAACTCGACCTGCCGGAACGCAAGATCATTCTCGACAAGGCGGGCAACATCGACCGGATCGTGGTGCCGGAGCGGCTGGATGCGCACCGGCTGATCGAGGAATTCATGATCCAGGCCAATGTGGCCGCCGCCGAGGAACTGAAGAAGCGGCGCACGCCGCTTCTGTTCCGCGTGCACGAGGAACCGTCGCAGGAAAAGCTGCGGACACTCTCGGACTTCCTGAAGACGGTGAACATTCCCTTCGCCCTTGGGCAAGTGGTGCGCTCCAAGCACTTCAACCGCATCCTGCAGCAGGCGAAGGATACGCCGCACGAACGGCTGGTGCATGAGGTCGTCTTGCGGTCGCAGGCGCAGGCGCAGTACCGGCACGAGAATGCCGGGCACTTCGGACTGTCGCTGGCGGACTATGCCCACTTCACCTCGCCCATCCGCCGCTACGCCGACCTGATCGTGCACCGCGCCCTCATCACCGCCTGCA
>CALMLK010000232.1 GCA_937868035.1 uncultured Alphaproteobacteria bacterium | reverse complement strand
GTCGCTGGCGGCAACAGGCGGCGCGTCGTTTCGTTCCGCTTCATGGGCGACGACACCACGTTTGCCCCGCGTCCCTGGCGCACATCGCCGCCGTTTCCGGGTCTGGAGAAGGACTTGGCCCCGGGTGCGGCCATGGATCATCCGCTCTTTCCGGTCCTGTGGACAAACCCCGGCTGACGGCACGGCGCTTGCTCCGTTCCTGCGTGAAACAATGCACGTGTCTCAGGAACGGACAGAATGGCCCGCCTTCTCAAACACCCGATGGTCCGCCGCTTCGGCTGGATGTATCTCGCCTACGAGGCCATTTCGCTCGTGGCATTCCTCGTTTTCGGCGCCGGGTTCCTGTCTCTTCACTGAAACGTCAACACCCCCTCCACATTCCGCCACAGTGCCTTATATTCTGGGCCATGGCCCGACTCCCTGCAAAACCCGGCGATCGTGAAGACGCCGGAGTCCTGACCCGCACCAAGGCGAAGACAAAAAAGCCTTCGCTTTACAAGGTGCTCCTCCTCAACGACGACTACACGCCGATGGAGTTCGTCGTGCATGTGCTGGAACAGTTCTTCGGCAAGACGCGCGAAGACGCCTATCGCATCATGCTGCACGTGCACCAGAAAGGTGTGGGCGTATGTGGCGTGTACACCTTTGAAGTTGCCGAGACCAAGGTGACGCAGGTGATGGACTACGCCAAGCAGAATGGACATCCACTGCAATGTACGATGGAAAAAGAGTGAGGGCTGTGAAACGCGCCCGCTCCATCCCATATCACATTGCAACTTTTAAGCCCGCTTGAACATTGACAGTCAGGGGAAACAGCGACACCCTGCCTGGTGAAAGGACACAGCCTTGCCGACATTTTCGCGTTCCCTTGAGAAGGCCCTGCATCGTGCGCTCTCCTACGCCGCTGAGCGCCGTCAGGAGTTTGCGACACTCGAACATCTCCTGCTCTCCCTGACGGAGGACAAGGACGCCGTGGCCGTGATGAAGGCCTGCGGCGTCAACGTCGAAGAACTGCGCGACGATCTCACCGACTATATCGATACCGAACTCTCCAACCTCGTCACGGAAACGACGGGCGAGGCCAAGCCCACTGCCGGTTTCCAGCGCGTGATCCAGCGCGCCGTGATTCACGTTCAGTCTTCGGGCCGCGAGGAAGTGACGGGCGCCAACGTGCTTGTGGCGATTTTTGCCGAGCGCGAATCCCACGCCGCGTTCTTCCTGCAGGAGCAGGACATGACCCGCTATGATGCGGTCAACTACATTTCCCACGGCATCGCCAAGCGGCCTGGTTCATCGGAATCGCGGCCCGTGCGCGGCACGGAGCCGGGAGAAGGGGAGAACGACGACATGGGCGGCGCTGCTGGCGGCACGAAGAAGAAGTCCGACCAGAGCGCGCTGGAAGCCTATTGCGTCGATCTCAACCGCAAAGCCGCCGATGGCAAGATTGATCCGTTGATCGGCCGGGAAGCGGAAGTGAACCGCACCATCCAGATCCTCTGCCGCCGCCAGAAGAACAACCCGCTCTTTGTGGGCGATCCCGGTGTGGGCAAGACGGCGATTGCCGAAGGCCTGGCGCGCAAGATCATCAAGGGCGAAGTGCCTGATGTGCTGCGTGACTGCACCGTCTATCAGCTCGACATGGGCACGTTGCTGGCGGGCACGCGTTATCGCGGCGATTTCGAGGAACGCCTCAAGGCCGTGATGAAGGAAATCGAGTCGAAGCCCGGCTCCATCCTGTTCATTGACGAAATCCATACTGTCATCGGCGCCGGTGCCACCTCGGGCGGCGCCATGGATGCATCGAATCTTTTGAAGCCAGCGCTGGCCGCGGGCAGCCTGCGCTGCATCGGCTCCACCACGTACAAGGAGTACCGCCAGCACTTCGAGAAGGACCGCGCGCTGGTGCGCCGCTTCCAGAAGATCGACGTGAATGAGCCATCCATCCCGGACGCCATCGAAATCCTCAAGGGCCTCAAGCCTTACTACGAGGAATTCCACAAGGTGCACTTCACCGACGATGCCATCGAGACGGCTGTGCATCTGTCCGCGCGCTACATGAACGACCGCAAGCTGCCGGACAAGGCGATCGACGTGATCGACGAAACCGGCGCGTCGCTCATGCTGCTGCCGGAAGAAAAGCGCAAGAAGACCATCGGCGTGCCCGAGATCGAAGCGACCGTGGCGACCATGGCCCGGATTCCCCCCAAGACCGTGTCACGCGATGACGCGACAGTGCTGCAGAACCTCGAATCCGAGTTGAAGCGGCTGGTCTTCGGCCAGGACAAGGCAATCGAGCAGGTGGCCGCCGCCATCAAGCTGGCACGTGCCGGCCTGCGCGAACCGGAAAAGCCCATCGGCAGCTACCTCTTCGCGGGGCCCACCGGTGTGGGCAAGACGGAAGTCGCCAAGCGGCTGTCGGAAGTGCTGGGAGTGAAGTTCCTGCGCTTCGACATGTCGGAATACATGGAGCGCCATTCGGTCTCGCGCCTCATCGGTGCGCCTCCCGGATATGTAGGCTTCGACCAGGGCGGCCTTCTCACCGACGGTGTGGACCAGAATCCGTATTGCGTGCTGCTGCTCGATGAAATTGAAAAGGCCCATCCGGACCTCTTCAACATCCTGCTGCAGGTGCTCGACGACG
>CALMLK010000231.1 GCA_937868035.1 uncultured Alphaproteobacteria bacterium | reverse complement strand
CGTCGTAGGCGAAATAGAAGGCGCCGTTCTCGCCCACCACGGCATCGACCGGCCGCATGCGGCCGATATCATCACCCCAGCCGGCGGGGCGGCCGGTCATGGGGATGACCTTCCACCCGGCGCGCCGCAGGTCTTCCAGCGCGGCATAGGCTGGTGCTGGCAGGCGGCCATGCAGTGTCAAAGTGTCATCAATATCCGTGAGCACGGCTTTGAGGCCGCGCAGGCTGGCGGCCGGAATGTCTGAGAGCGGTTTCATGTGTGTGAGAGCAATCGTCCAGGAGAGAATGGTGCAAGGAGCGGGTGGCGGCCCTGCCCCATGATCTCCGCCGCGCCGAATGCGCCGAGGGCCGGCGCCAGCGTGATGCCGGAATGGGTGAGGCAGAGGTAGAGACCTTCGATCGCCGGAATGGCGCCGATGGCGGAGACACCGTCGCGCGGCGTGGGGCGATAGCCAACGGTGAACTGTTCCAGTTGCAGCGTGTCGCCTTGCTGCAAAAAGGCTTTCAGCTTGGCGAAGAGTTCATCTGCGGCGGCCTGCGGATTGTCACCGGGATCAGTGCCGCCAAAATCCGTGCCCGCCACAAGCCGGCCATCGGCCGTCTGGCGGACGTGAAGTTCCGGCGCCATGACGAGGCCGCGCAGGAGTTCGGGCGCAGGTGCCGAGTGCACGAGCAGGCCCGGCAGTTCATCCATCGCAAGGTCCTGTCCCACATGCTTCAACAATTTGCGGCAGGAGGCACCGGCGGCGAGCACGACGATGTCGGCATCGAGGTCACCCTCCTCCGTCATCACGCCGACGATGCGGCCCTTCTTTTCGATGAGCCAGCGCGCGGTGGTGCCCTGGAGGATCTTGGCGCCCTTGGCCTGTGCGGCACCCAGCAACCGTTCGACGGCATGGACCGGCTCGACGACGCCTTCGCCCGCGACATGAGCGGCAAGGCCGGGCGGCGATGCCAGCGCGGGTTCGATGCGGCGGACTTCCGCTCCATCAATGAGGCGCACGCCATAGCCTTGTGCGTTGCGCTCCGCGGCATAGGCGAGGAGGTCTTTCTCCGGCAGGTCCCACAGCAAGCCACCGCACCAGTTCAGCACCAGACCGGGCACGCGGGCATCGAGGTTGTGCCACTGCTTCATGGATTCGTGGCGAAGACGGAAATAGTCGGGCGCGTTGCCCCAGCTGGCGTTGATCCAGGCCCAGGAATTGGGTGTGGCGACACCGCCCACAGTGCGCTCGGAATCGAGAAGGCGCACATCGGCGCCTGCTTCCGCCAGGTGAAAGGCCAGCGATGCCCCGAGGATTCCGCCGCCGACAATGAGAACGCTTTGAGCCATGGGCGCCTTCATAGCGGGCGCGGCGCTGAATTGCCATGGCGCTGCGGTGCAAGGCTCCGTTGCGTGGCGGCGCGAGCCTCCGGCGTCAGAAGAGATCGTCGTACTTGTCGATCGAGGCGGCATCGACGGTGATGAGTTCGGCCACCTTGGCCACGCCGCCCTTGTCCACCACCAGTTCACCTAGCCTGCCTGCGCGCAGTGGTGCATCGGCGAGGATCGCCTCCTCGTTGCGGAGGATCGAGAGCGCGATGCGCGCCGCGGCATAGCCCACATCCACCGGACTCCAGGTGATGAAGGTCGGTACCTCGCCATTGCGCACGAGGCCCGCAAGCCGCGACGGCAGGCCGACACCTGTCAGCTTGATGCTTTGCGTGCGGCCCAGATCCTGCACCGCGCGGGCCGCCCCCATGAGCGCCGGGGCATCGGGCGCAATGATGCCACGCAGGTTGGGATAGGCCTGCACGATGGCGAGCGCCTCCGCGTAGGCCACATGCACGTTGCTCTGGCCGAAGACGGTGGTGATGAGGATCAGGCTCTCGTAGTCGGGCTTCAGCCACTCATGTTGCAAGGCCTTGACGAAGGCCTGATGGTCGGCGCGCTCCCGGGCGGTGGAGAGAAGTGCCACTTCGCCGCTCTTTCCAAGGGCCGCATTCATGGCTTGCAGCAGGGCCGGTGCAGCATCCGCCACATCGGGCGTGCGAAGGTGCAGGTGGCGCGCCCCCGGCGGCAGCGGCGTATCGAATGAGATCACGCGCAGGCCGGCGGCAATGGCTTTCTCGCAGGCGGCAATCACCACGTCAGAGGGAATGGGCGAAATGAGGATCGCATCATAGCGCTGGGCCACCATGTCATCCACAAGGGCCGCTTGCCGCGCGGAATCTTCTTCCGGTGGCGCCATGAAGCTGAGTTGAGCGCCTGCCACTTCGGCGGCGGCCTGCAACGCTCCTTCGCGGCAGCCGACGAAATAGTCATCGCCGGCGCGGGGCGCGATCAGGGCGAGGCGCAGCGGCACCACCGCATCCTGCGCCAAAGCACGGGATGCGAGACCAAGAGCAGCGGTGGACAGGAGGAACCGTCGGGTGAGCATGTGAACCATTCTAGCCGCGCACCCCTGCCGATGAAAATCCTCTTGTGGGAGGATGGTAGCGGGAGAGGGAGTTGAACCCCCGACCCCAGGATTATGATTCCCGTGC
>CALMLK010000230.1 GCA_937868035.1 uncultured Alphaproteobacteria bacterium | reverse complement strand
CCCTTGGCACAGGTGGGGTGAAGACGGTGATCAATGGGCCGATCACCTTCACGCCCGATGCCAATCCGCTCATCGGGCCTGCCCATGGTGTGGAGAATGCGTGGTTGCTCACCGGCTCTTCCATGGGCGTGATGGAAGGCGGCGGAGCGGGCAAGTTCCTTGCGCACTGGATGACCCATGGAGCGCCGCCGATGGATGCGCTGGCCGTCGATCCCCGCCGCTTCGGTGCCTGGGCAAACCGCGACTACCGCGTGGCAAAGGCCGTGGAATGCTTCGGCCTGCAGTTTGGCGTGCATTATCCCTTCGAGGAGCGCCGAGCGGGACGCGACTTGCATCACTCGCCCCTGCACGATCACATGCTGGCGCGGGGCGCCGTGATGGGATTTGCCCATGGCACGGAGCGGCCCAACTGGTTCTCGGACAAGCCCGGCGATGTGGCGCACGAGAGCTTCCGGCGCACCAACTGGTTCGATGCCGTGGCGCGCGAGGTGGATGCTGCGGCCAACCGGGTGGCGCTGGCGGACCTCTCGGTCTTTTCCAAGTTCGACGTGACAGGCACGGATACGATCCCCTTTCTCAACGCCCTCGGTGCCAACCGTCCGCCAAGGCCGGGGCGCATCGGCCTCACCCATGTGTTGACGCCGGCGGGCGGCGTGGCCTCAGAGTTCACCGTCACGGTGCTCTCGGAACAGCACGCCTATCTCACTTCCGCTGCCGCCTCGGAGGAGATGGACCTGGACCTGCTCACGTCCCGCGCAACTCCGTTCGACGTCGCGGTGCGCAACATCACGCGGGAGCGCGCCATCATCGGAGTGATGGGACCGCATGCGCGGATGCTGCTGGCCAAACTCACATCCGCCGATCTCGGCGCGGGTTTCCCCTGGCTGACGGCACAGGAGATCAACGTCGCGGGACGCCCTGTGCTGGCGCTGCGGGTGTCCTACGTGGGTGAACTTGGCTGGGAGCTGCACATGGCGCGCGAAGATGCGGTTGCCATTTTCGAAGCACTGGAGGCGGCCGGAAAGCCGCTCGGCCTCGGCTTCTACGGTGCCTACGCCGCGCAATCGATGCGCCTTGAAAAAGGATACCGCGCCTGGGGAGCGGACCTCACCACGGAACGCACGCCGCTGGAGACGGGTCTCGATAGCTTCGTGAAGACAGAAGGCCGCAGCTTCACGGGCCGCGATGCCATGCTGGCGAAGGCGCAACCGTGGACCATGGTGTTGCTGGACATCGACACCTCTGAGGTGGACCCCTTCTACGCACACGCGCTGTTTGCGCGCGGCCAGCCCGTCGGCATCGTGACGTCGGGTGCCTTTGGGCACCGGACCAAGAAAACGCTCGCACTGGCCTTTTTGCGTGAACCGGGAATGCGCGAAGGTTTGCAGGTGAAGATCCTCGGCAACATGCGGGCCGCACGGATTCTTGACGTGCCACCTTATGATCCCACGAACGAGCGCCTGAAGGCATAGGAGCCAGACATGACCGGACATCCCCTGCACACCGACTGGTCACTCGCCGGAACCGCCGAGCGCCGCTCACGCTACTATGCGGCCTCGCAGCAGAAGTTCGTGCCCTTCAAGGACCCGCTCGTCTTCACCAAAGGCTCCATGCAGTACCTGTGGGATTCCGAAGGCAAGAAATACACCGATCTTCTCGGCATGAATGTCTGCGTTTCGGTCGGGCACGCTCATCCCACCGTGGTGAAGGCGGCGATGGAGCAGGCGCAGGCGCTCACCCACTGCACGACGATGTTCTACCATCCCGTGCCTGCGCACTTCGCTGAAGAACTGGCGGCGACAATGCCAAAGGGCCAGGATTGGGTGGTGCACTTCACCAATTCGGGATCGGAAGCGATCGACCTCGCCATGGTCATGGCGCGCACCTATACGGGCCATCTCGACCTGCTGGCGTTGCGCACCGCCTATCACGGCCCCACCTCGGCGGCGCAATCGATCACCGGCATTGCGGCCTTCCGCCACCCCGGCATGCCGGGGAACGTGGCGTTTGTCGCTGAACCCAATCAGTATCGCGGCGAGTTCGGCCCCGGTGCCGCGCCCTACCTCGACGATATCGAGCGGGCCATTGCCACTGCCACCACGGGCAAGGTCGCAGGCATCTTCGTGGAGAGCGTACAGGGTTATGGCGGCATCGTCGAAATGCCCAAGGGCTACATGTCTGGTGCAGCTGAACGCGTGCGCGCGGCGGGCGGACTCTACATCGCCGACGAAGTGCAATCCGGTTTCGGCCGCACAGGCGACCACATGTGGGGCTTCGAGGCGGATGGCGTCGTCCCCGACATCGTGGTGATGGCGAAGGGCATCGGCAATGGCTTTCCGCTGGGCGCCGTTGTCGCGCGCAAGGAGATCGGCGACGCCATGGCCGGCAAGTTCATGTTCCACACCTATGGTGCCAACCCCACAAGCTGTGCCGCCGGCCGCGCCGTGCTGCAGGTGATCCGCGAGGAGCGCACACAGGAAAATGCCCGCACCGTGGGTGGCGCCCTGCTGGCGCGCCTCAAGGACCTGCAGCAGAAGCACAAGGCGATCGGCGACGTGCGCGGGCGGGGTTTGATGCTTGCCATCGAAATGGTGAAGGACCGCAAGACCAAGGAACCGGATGCGGACGTGACCGCTGCTGTCTTCGAGAAGTGCCGCGAACAGGGATTGATCCTCTCGAAGTCCGGACCCAACCGCTCGGTGCTGCGCATGGTGCCTCCCATGTGCCTTGCCATGTCCGACGTGGACGCCGTGGCGGACGGCATCGACCATGCCTTCTCAAGTCTCGCATGATCCGCCATCCCATCGTCGCGCTGTGGTCGCACCCGCGCTCCGTGTCCACGGCCTTCGAGCGCATCATGCGTTCACGCGGCGATCTCGCCTGCCTGCATGAACCCTTCATGTATGATTACTATGTGCACCGTTCCACCAAGGTGATGCCGCACTTCGAGGCGCAGCCGGAACATCCCGTGTCCTATGCCGAGATCCGGGCGCTCATCCTGAAGAAAGCCGAGACGGGGCCAGTCTTCTTCAAGGACATGAGCTACTATGTAATGCCGCACATCATGGAGGATGGGGCGTTTGTCGAGCGCCTCACCCACAGTTTCCTGATCCGCGATCCCATGGCCTCCATCGTGTCCTACGCGAAGCTCGATCCCGATGTCAGCCGCGATGAGATCGGCCTGGAAGCGCAATGGCACCATGCGGCGGCGTTGCAGGCACGCGGCCTTCCCGTCACCGTGGTACAGAGCGAAAAGGTACAGAACGATCCCGTGGGGCAGATGCGCGCCTACTGGAAGTCCGTGGGCCTGCCAGACAAGCCACAGGCGCTGCAGTTTGGAGATGAGGTGCCTGCCGATTGGCAGCAGGTTTCCGGCTGGCACGCCGACGTGATGGCAAGCAAGTCGATCTTGCCCTGGACGAAAGCCGATGTGGTGCGGACGCAGACGCAGTTCGGCGAGTTGGTGTCACGTGCGCCGCGCTTTGCGGAATTCCACGCCCATCACACGCCTTTCCACGCCAGGCTCGCGGCCCTCGCCCTCTAGAAAAAAGGCCCGCCGGAGCGGGCCTTGCCGTTCACGCGGCGTCGCGCATGGCGCCGGGTCCCGGCATGGCCCCGGGCGGGCATTTGCCGGCGATGATCATGCCGAGCACATCATCGTGGTTCACGTCGCTGGTGCGCGCCGTTCCCACCACCTTGCCGTTCTTCATCACCGTCACACGGTCGGCGAGGTCAAAGACGTCATGCAGATCGTGGCTGATGAGGAAGATGCCGATGCCTTCGGCTTTCAACTGCTTGATGAGTTCACCCACCTGCGCCGTTTCGGCCGGACCCAGCGCCGCCGTCGGCTCGTCCATGATGAGGATGCGGGCGTTGAAGTGGATGGCGCGCGCGATGGCAACCGACTGGCGCTGGCCGCCCGAGAGCTTGGAAACCGGCTCCTTGAAGCGGCGGAAGTTCGGGTTCAGGCGGTGCATCACCTTGCGGCATTCCGCTTCCATGGCCACGTCGTCGAGCGTGCCGAAGTTCGTCTTCAGCTCGCGGCCGAGATAGAGATTGGCGGCGGCGTCCACGTTGTCGGCGAGCGCCAGCGTCTGGTAGATCGTTTCGATGCCCAGCGCCTTGGCGTCGCGCGGGTTGTCGATGTTCACTTCCTGGCCTTCGATGAAGATCTGGCCCGCGTCGCGCTTGTAGGCGCCCGAGAGCACCTTGATCAGCGTGGACTTGCCGGCACCGTTGTGGCCGAGCAGGCCCACGACTTCGCCGGGGTACAGATCGACGGTGGCATGATCGACGGCCTTGATGCCGCCGAAGGCAATCGAGATGTCGCGCATCTCGATCAGCGGCGTGCCGCGGTCACGCAGGTTCTTGTGCGGCTCGGCACCGCGCACGGCAGCAGGTATATCGTGCACCTCGATGACCTTCGCAGGCGCCTTCGCGGCACTGCGAACCGCAGGCTTGGCAACTTTCTTCGCCGGAGCCTTGCGCGCGGGAGCGAATTTCTTTGCAGACTTGGCCATGATGCCCTCTCCTTACTTCACGCGGCGGGAATAGAGTTGGTCGAGATAGACGGCGAGGACGAGGACCGCACCCACCACCACGTTCTGGAAAGCAGCCGGCAGGTTGAGGAGCGACATGCCGGAGATGATCGACTGCATCATCAGGGCGCCGATCATGGCGCCGTAGATGGTGCCGACGCCGCCCGCAAGCGAGGTACCGCCGATCACGGTGGCGGCGATCACGTAAAGTTCGTTGGTGAGGCCGAGGGCGTTGGTGGCTGCGTTGAGTCGGGCGGAGGAGATGATGGCCGACACGCCCACAAGCGCACCCATGAGCGCGAAGACCTTCACGATCATCATCTTGGTGTTGATGCCCGCCAGTTCCGCGGCTTCCGGATTTCCGCCGATGGCATAGACGTAGCGGCCGAACATGGTGCGGGTGGCGAGGAAAGTCATGACAATGCCGACGACAAGGGCCACGATCACGGGCAAGGAATAGCCGGTGTAATAGACAAGGCCGCTGGTGCAGCGCACCACCTGTTCGCCTGCCATGCAGACGGCGGTGCCATCCCGGTCTTCAACACCGGCAGGAATGGTCACGCCGTTGGCCTTGGCGTAGTTCTCGATCAACTTGAAGGGCCAGGGATAGGAGTTCATCACGTGGGTGATGCCCAGCACCACGGCGCTGCCAAGCACGGCGAGGAAAACTTCGGCCCACACGGGACGCAGCGGGAACTTGAAACGCAACCGCTGGCGCCGGCCATTGATGATGGCGAAAATGATGGAGGCGCAGACCAGCAGTGCCAGCATCCAGCTCCAGAACGGTCCGAGCCAGCTCAGGGGAATGCCGCCGCCGAAGACTTCAAACGTCTTGTCCATGGGGGCCACGGTCTCGCCCTTGGCCATGTAGAAGGCGATGCCACTGTAGGCGAGCAATCCGCCGAGGGTGACGATGAAGGCGGGGATCTTGGCATAGGCCGTGAGCCAGCCATTGAAGGCCCCCACCGCCGCGCCGAGCGCAATGCAGGCAAGCACGCCGACCATCCAGATCGACCAGTGGCCCACGCCGAGCACCGGCGCGAGCTTGAACACCTGCAACACGGCGCCTGCAACGGCCACCATCGAGAGCATGGAGCCGACGGAGAGATCAAGCTGGCGCATCACGATCAGCAGCACCATGCCGGTGGACATGACCGCGATGGAGGAAGTCTGGACGAGAAGTGTCCACAGATTTCGCGGCGTGAGGAAGGAGCCGCCGAGGAGCCCGCCGAAGTTGCCGCGCATGATGCCGCTGGCAATATCGAACAGGCACCAGATCAGGATCAGGGCCGCGATCATGCCGAGCATGCGCGCATCAATTTCCGTGGCGCGGAAAAAGCGCTTGATGGCGCTTTCCGACTGCAAGGCGGGGTTCTGGCTTGAGTTGGCTGTGTCTGACATCGGCCGCTCCGGAAAAAATCCTGCTTCTCATTAAAGAAAAGCCGCGCCCATTTTGCAACAGGCGCGGCCCCTGGTTTCGTCAGCCGCCTGACTTAGCAGCCCGGCACGGCACCGGCAGCAACGCCAGCACAGGCCTGTTCCTTGGTGATGTGACCAGCGTCGATGGCGACGTTGATGTTGTCCTTGGTGATCGGCGTCGGAGCAAGCAGGATGGAGTTCATTTCCACGCCCTTCTTGCCGCCCGAGAACTTGGCAACGCCGGGGATCTTGGTCACGTCGGTGCCTTCGGCGAGCGCATTGGCGGCTTCACCGGCCACCTTGCCGAGGTCCACGGAGTTCTTCCACACCGAGACGGTCTGCGTGCCGAGGGCGACGCGGTTGATGGCCGCGAGGTCACCGTCCTGGCCGCCGACCGGAATGCCGGCCATGCCCTGCGCCGTGAGGGCAGCCACAACGCCCGAGGCCATGCCGTCGTTTTCAGAGGCGACTGCATCCACCTTGTTGCCGGTCGAGGTCAGGCACTGCTCCATGTTCTTCTGGGCATTGTCCG
>CALMLK010000229.1 GCA_937868035.1 uncultured Alphaproteobacteria bacterium | reverse complement strand
CGCCCTTGATGAAGGCATAGTTGCCTTCCGGCTTCACCTTCTGGATTTCCTGGGCGATGATGCGGCCCACGCCCACGTTGTCGAAGGTGATGTAGAGCGCGTTCGGATCTTCGAACTGGACGTCATAGGCGATCGACTTGATGCCGGCATCGCTGAGCGCCTTGATGGAGGGCAGGATGGCATCCGAGTCGAAGGCCACGACCAGAACCACATCCGGCTTCTGCGAGATCAGGCCTTCGATGTCGGCGGCCTGCTTCTGGGCCGAGCCCTGCGCATCAGTGGAGATGTACTTGTTGCCGGCAGCTTCGACGGCAGCCTTGATCGCCGCTTCGTCGGTCTTCCAGCGTTCTTCCTGGAATGTCTTCCACGACACTGCGATCGTCTTTCCGGCAGCGTTGGCCGACAGGGATGACGCGCCGAGCATCAAGGCTCCAGCGACCGCCGCATAAATTGCACGCTTCATTCTCAAATCCTCCTGGTGCCTTCTCGATCCGCGATGGACGCCAAAGACCGCCCTTCGCGGGGGCGGAGTGTCAGTCGGATTTTGAAAGCTGGACGTTCGTTTCGTTGTTTTATTTTGGCGCCCGAAAAAAGGTTGCACGAAGATGAGCGGGGAGTCAAGCGGCCCTCCGGAGCAAAGGAAAGCCGCCGTGCATGGGCACTTGACAACATACCGACTGGTCGGTATTACTTTTGCATGCTCCAGACCACGGCCAAGACCAAGCTGCTTAACGCCGCCCTCTCCATGGTGCGCACCACGGGCTATGAGGCGACGTCGGTGGATGATCTCTGCCGCGCGGCGGGTGTGACCAAGGGCGCCTTCTTCCATCACTTCCGCAGCAAGGAAGACCTGGCGGTGGCGGCGGCGGGTCATTGGTCCACCGTGACGGGCGCGATGTTCGCAGCGGCTCCCTATCATTCCTATGAAGACCCGCTCGACCAGCTCATCGCCTACATAGATTTCCGCGCCGAGCTTCTGGACGGGCGCAGCCTTCCGGAAGCCACTTGCCTGCTCGGCACAATGGTGCAGGAGACATACGCCTCCAACCCGGCCATTCGCGATGCCTGCGAGGCAGGAATCAGCGGGCATGCCGAGACGGTGGCCGCCATCATCACTGCTGCCAAGAACCGGCACGCGCCGCGGGCATCATGGTCGGCGGAAAGCCTGGCGTTGCATACACAGGCTGTCCTTCAAGGTGCCTTCATTCTGGCCAAAGCACGGAATGATATCGCCATCGCACGGGAGTCCATCCTGCATTTGCGCCGCTACGTCGAACTGCTTTTCCATCACGGCAAGGAGGACTGACGATCCGCTTCACGAACTTCATCACTTCATCTGTGTTCAGCACGGACAAGGAAGGGAACCATACCATGCCGACAAAGATATTCGTCAATCTGCCTGTGACAGACCTCGGGCGGTCGATTGCCTTCTATAAGGCATTGGGCTTTGCCCAGAACCTCCAGTTCAGCGACGACACCGCCGCCTGCATGGTGATCAGCGAAGAGAACTACGTGATGCTGCTCACCCACGCGAAGTTCAAGGGCTTCTCCGATGCGCCCATTCCGGATGCAAAGACGTCCACGGGCCTGATGGTCGCACTCGAAAAAGGCAGCCGCGCGGCTGTCGATGAGTCGATGGCCTCTGCCCTCGCGGCCGGCGGCAGTGAACCGCGGCCGGCGGTGGACCTGGGCTTCATGTACAACCGCACCGTCGCCGATCCGGACGGGCACCGCTGGGAGCCCTTCTTCATGGACATGAGCCAGGTCCCGCAACAATAATCATCAGCGTACGGAGTTTATGATGTCGAAATTCATCTGGTACGACCTGATGACGCCGGACCTTGCCGCGTCACGGGATTTTTATGCCCATGTCATCGGCTGGACCATCCGGGACAGCGGCATGCCGGGCACCACCTACTGGCTTCTCTCGGCCAACGGCATTGACGTGGGCGGCATGATGTCACCGTTTGAAACCAACATGCCGCCGGTCTGGACAGGCTACATCCATTCGAACGACGTCGACCGGGATGCGGCGCGCGCGGTGGAACTTGGCGGCAAGATCTACCGTCCGCCGCAGGACATTCCCGGTGTTGCACGCTTCGCCGTCCTTGCCGATCCGTCGGGTGCGGGCTTCATCCTGTTCAAGCCCATTTCCACGGAGCAGCCAAAGACAGTGCCGGACGGAACACCCGGCCACACCGGCTGGCGTGAGCTCATGTCCGGCAACTGGCAAACCGCATTCGCCTTCTATGAGGCGCTGTTCGGCTGGAAGAAGACCGAGGCGATGGACATGGGACCGATGGGAACCTACCAGCTCTTCGAAACAGGTCCCGGCCAGACCGGCGGCATGATGACGAAGCCGCCGCAAGACCCTTCGCCGCCGCACTGGAATTACTATTTCAATGTGGACTCACTCTCCGCCGCAGTCATCCGCGCCAAGGACAAGGGCGCCCGGGTGGTGATGGAACCGATGGAAGTGCCCGGCGGCGGTTGGGCCTGTCAGTGCATCGATCCGCTCGGTGCGGCGTTCTCCATGTTCAGCAACACGAAGTGAAGGAGTGAGTGACATGGCCTATACGATCAATCTGCACCGTGTCTTCAAGGCCCCGCCCTCGCGCGTCTACAAGGCGTTCCTGGATCCCGCCGCCCAATGCAAATGGCTTCCGCCGGCTGGCTATACCTGCACGGTGCATCACAGCGAGCCGAAAGTCGGGGGGACATTCCGCATGTCCTTCACGGAATTCGAATCCGGCAATGCCAATGCCTTCGGCGGCACGTTCCTCGAACTCGTTCCGAACGAGAAGCTGCGCTACACCGACACCTTCGAAGATCCCAATCTTCCCGGCGAGATCATCGTGACCGTGACCATGAAACCGGTGATGGGCGGCACAGACGTCACGATCGTGCAGGAAGGCGTGCCGGACATCATTCCGGAGGAGATGTGCTATCTCGGCTGGCAGGACTCGCTCAAGCAGCTTGCACAGTTCGTCGAAATCTCAGCCGCCGCCTGACACCATTCAGCAAGGGAGAGTTCCTCATGGCCACTCAACACTATCACGGAAGTTGCCAGTGCGGCGCGGTTGCCTATGAAGCCGATGTCGATCTCGACAACACCATCACCTGCAATTGTTCGCGCTGCCAGCGGCTCGGCTCTGTTCTGGCCTTCGCGCCGCAGGATGGCTTCACCCTGCTGCGGGGTGAGGACCAGCTGACGGAATATCTCTTCAACAAGCATGTCGTGCATCATCTCTTTTGCAAGACCTGCGGCATCGAGGGATTTGCGCGCGGCAAGGGTCCGGATGGCAAGGAGATGGTCGCCGTCAATGTGAACTGCCTTGAGGGCGTCGATCCGCGCGCGCTTCACTCCCAACACTACAACGGCCGCGACAAGTAGGGTGACCGGGTGAGCGGCAATGTCGTGCCGCTCATTCCGCTTCCGACAGCGTTTCCTTCATCACCCGGGGCAGCACCAGCGGCACCATGATGTCCATGGTAAAATGCCAGCGGTTCTTCGACAGGAAGCCGCCCTCGGCCACGCCCAGTTCATAATCGTAGTCACCGCTCACGGTGCACCACAGGTCATCCTCTTCGCAGTTCACCGTCAGGGAGTCCTCGTCGATGCTGCGGTTGCGGACACCCCAATCCTTCACCATGCGGCGCTTCTCGGCCACGATGCTGTCGCCGCTCACCAAGCGGCCGTTGTATTCCACGTTTGCGGCATAGGAATTCGCGAGGCTTTCCTCCATGCCCGCGAGGTCCTGCGTTTCCGCCATCACCAGGCGGCGCGCCATCGCCAGCGCGATGTTGGAGGAGAGGCGGTGAGGCTTGATCTTGAGGCTCTCGAAGATTGACGTGTCGGATGGGGCCGCCGCCATCTCCGTCTCGGTTACGCCGGGGATCACCACACTGCCGTTGGATTGTCCGCCGTCTTCATCTGTCGGCACATTGTCGACGTGGTATTTCACCAACTGACCGCGGGTGAGGAAGGTCACATTGGCGGGTGGCGTGCGCGACGCCAGCAATACCACATGGGTATCGACGCCCATGGTTTCCGCATAGTCGGCCAATTCGCCCACCATCATCTGGTGAGACTCGATGTCCTTCGCGGTGAAGAAAGGCTTTTCGGGATCGGCTGAAGCATCGCCGAAGGAAAACTGGTGCACGCCGTATTGGGCTTCACGCGTGACGACGCGATTGACGCCGCCCATGAGCATGTAGGTGCAGGCCGAGGCGCAGAGATCGAAGGCCACAACCGACATTTCGCGCGCGCGCAGCATGTGGCCCATGCTGATCGCGGCCCCCAGCGCGCCTCCCGGTGAGCGGATGTAGAGCGCCTTGTTCCATGGCCCGCTGCCGGGGGCATTCTGTGCGAGGAAGGCCTGAAAGGTTTCGGCGGTGTCGGGTGCGAAGGCTCCCTCCGCGAGGATGTGATCACCGTCGAGAGAGAAGGTCATCACCTGCTCCATCCAGGTGTCATCTGCCAGCGCGGGGGTATTCAGCCCCAGAATCGCCGCTGCCACTGCTGCCCACCGTTTCATGCGCTGCCACTCCCCGCCTGTGCGAATCCCGTTCCACATCCGTAACATGCCGGGATATCCAGACAACCTGCGATGCACTGTTCCCACGACTGCGCGGAGTGCTGCTTGACAGCGTGCCGGCGGCGGCGTATCCGAGTTTAATGACTGACCAGTCAGTAACTAAGAGAACGCGCCAGCGGCGCCCCGATACACGCCCCAGTGAAATCCTGGCGGCGGCCTTGGCGTTGTTCAGCGAGAAAGGTTTTGCCGCCGCCCGCATGGAGGATGTCGCGGCACGGGCGGGCGTCAGCAAGGGCGCGATCTATCTCTACTTCCCGGACAAGTCGGCTCTGCTGAAATCAATCGTGCATCAGGCCATCGGCGAGCAGATCGCGGTGGCGGCGCGCATGGCTGACCATATCGAAGGTCCCGTGGCGCCGGTGATGGCCCAGCTTGCCGGCATGCTGGCGCATCGCATCGAGACCACCGACCTCCCTTCGATCATCAAGCTCGTCATTGGCGAGAGCCGGGCGCATCCGGAGATCGGCCAGTATTATCTCGACAACGTGGTGAAATTGGCGCTGCCCCTGCTGGAGCGGCTGCTCTCGCACGGGATCGCCACGGGAGAGTTTCGCGCGGTTGATCCAAACCTGACCGTCAAGTGCATGATCGGTCCGCTGATGCTGAGTGCGCTCTGGCATGCGGTGTTCGTGCCGCTGGGGGCTGCGCCCTACAGCGTGGCGGCACTCGCCGACCAACACATGGATATTTTTCTCAGGGGCCTGCGGCCATGAAACGCCTCATTCCGATCCTCATCATCATCGTTGCAGGGAGCCTCTTCTGGTTCCGTGAGCGCTGGCTTCCTGCAGCTGCCGATCATGCGGCCTATCTCGGATATGTGGAGGGTGAGAGCCTGCTCATCGGCCCTCCCGTTGCGGGCCGCATTGTCACGCTCTCCGTGGCCAAGGGTGATCGCATCGCTGCGGGCGACCTGCTGTTCCAACTGGATGACAGCGCGGCGCGCATGGACTCGGCGCGCCTTTCCGCCGCTGTGGCGACCGCCAGGGCACTGGCCGAAAACCTCGCCAGCGGCAAGCGGGCCGAGGAACTGGACGTGATCGTCCGCCAGGAGGCGGAAGCGCAGGCCAACGTCACGCTGGCGCAAGTCGAGTTCACACGGGTGAGCAAGCTTTCGCGCCAGGGCATCGCCGCTGAGACACAACTCGACAAGGCGAAGGCCACGCTCGCCGTGGCGGAAGAACGCCTGAAACAGATCCAGGCCAATGCCGTGATCGCGCGGCTTCCGGCCCGTGCCGCCGAGATAGATGCTGCACAATCACGCATCACGGAGGCAGAAGCGGCACTGGCGACCGCCAATGCCAAACTTGCAGACTTCAAATCCGCCGCGCCGGTGGCGGGCCTTGTGGATGATGTGTTCTTCGATCCAGGCGAAGTGGTGGGCGCGGGTCAACCCGTCCTCGCCCTTCTCCAGCCGGACAAGGCCACGCTTCTTTTCTATATCCCGGAAGCTGAGCGGGCGAAGGCGCAGGCCGGCGTCACCATCCGCTATCGCTGCGACGGCTGCGGCGACGGCGGCACGGCCACCATCACGCATGTGGCTGCGACGCCGGAATACACGCCGCCAGTCATCTATTCCGCCTCGGCGCGGGCGAAGCTCGTCTTCCAGGTGGAAGCAAGCCCGCTCGCAGCCGACGCACATCTGCAACCGGGCCTTCCTGTTGAAGTCGAGCCCCTGCCATGAGCGGCCTCGCCATCGACGTTCGTGGATTGGTGAAGCGCTACGGGCCGCGCACGGTCGTGGACCGCGTCGACCTGCAGATTGCCCCAGGCCGCATCTGCGGCTTCCTCGGACCCAACGGCTCGGGCAAGACGACGACACTCCGCATGATCTGCGGTCTGCTGACACCGGATGCAGGCGAGGGCACGGTTCTGGGCGAGGACATCATCACCGGGCGCGATGCCATCAAGCGGCAGACGGGTTACATGACGCAGCGCTTCGGGCTCTACGAAGACCTCACCATTCGCGAGAACCTGGAATTCGTGGCGCAGGTCTATGGCCTTCCCCACGTTGCGGACAAGGTGACGGAGGCCCTTGCGCGCCTCGGTCTGGAGAGCCGCCAACATCAGCTCACGGGCTCACTCTCCGGCGGATGGAAGCAGCGTCTGGCGCTGGCGGCCTGCGTGCTGCACACCCCGAAAATCCTGCTGCTCGATGAACCGACGGCGGGTGTGGATCCCAAGGCGCGGCGTGGTTTCTGGGACGAAATCCATGCCCTTGCAGCGGAGGGCATCACGGTGCTGGTCTCGACGCACTACATGGACGAGGCCGAGCGCTGCCACGAGATCGCCTACATCGCCTATGGCAAGCTGATGGCGCGCGGCACTGCCCGGGACATCATCACCCAATCCGGTCTTCATGCCATGGTGGTGACAGGCCCCGGTGCCGACAGGTTGGCGCCCGCGCTGCGCGATGCCGAGGGCATCACCGCGGCGGCGGCCTTCGGCACGGCGCTGCATGTGTGCAGCCCCGACGAGGCAGCACTGCGCAAGGCGGTCTCTGGCATCGTCTCAGCGCATCAGGGATTGGCCGCCGCACCGGCCGAGCCCACGCTGGAGGACGTGTTCATCCACCTGATGGGCCAGGCCACCGACAATGCGGAAGCGGCGTGAGGTGACATCCATGGGATTCTTCCGCCGCTTGTGGGCCATCATGGTGAAGGAGGCGCGGCAATTGCGGCGCGACCGCCTGACCTTTGCCATGATGTTTGTGATCCCCATCGCACAGCTTATCCTCTTCGGCTTCGCCATCAACACCGATCCCAAGGGGCTGCCCGCGGCAATCCTTGCCTATGACCATTCGCCCTTGTCGCGCGCCCTCATCAGCGGCATCGGACAGACCGGCTATTTCGCCTTCGTTGCCGAACCCCGGACGGAGGCGGAGGCCGATGCCCTGCTGCAGCGGGGCGAGGTCCAGTTTGTCATCACCATCCCCGACCGCCTGACACGGCGCGTGGTACGGGGCGAAACGGCTGCCGTGCTGGTGGAGGCTGATGCCACCGACCCTGCGACCATCGCTCCCGCGCTGTCCGCGGTGAATGGTGCAGTGTCACAGACGCTGGCGCGTGAACTGAACGGAGTGCTGTCGCGGCATCAGGCAGGAGCCTCCGCCGTCGATGTGCGGCTGCACCGCCGCTATAATCCCGAGGGCATCACCCGCTACAATATCGTGCCAGGGCTTCTGGGCATCATCCTCACCATGACCATGGTGATGATGACGGCACTTGCCGTCACGCGCGAATATGAGCGCGGTACCATGGAGAACCTGCTCGCCATGCCGGTGCGGCCTCTGGAGGTGATGGCGGGCAAGATCGCGCCCTACATCATCATCGGCACCATGCAGGTGATCGTCGTGCTGGTGGCGGCGCGCATCCTGTTCGACGTGCCCTTCGAGGGAAGCCCGGTGCTGTTCACGCTCTCGACGATGCTGTTCATCACCGTCAACCTCGCCATCGGCTTTACCTTCTCCACGGTGGCACGGAACCAGTTGCAGGCGGTGCAGATGTCATTTTTCTTCCTGATGCCGGCGATCCTGCTCACCGGCTTTGCCTTCCCCTTCCGCGGCATGCCCGGCTGGGCGCAGGCCATCGGTGAGGCGTTGCCCGCCACCCATTTCATCCGCATCGTGCGTGGTGTCATGCTCAAGGGCGCGACGCCTGCGCAAGTCGCGGGCGAAATCGCGGTGCTCGCATTCATGCTGGTGCTGGTGGCAACACTTGCGGTGAGCCGGTACCGCGTGACACTGGACTGACGCTGGTGGTTCAGACCGGTGCCCAGGATTGCGCGGAGGCCTTTTCAAAATCGAGGCGGAAGTCATTGCCGGCGATGGTGCTGGCTTCGCGGCGGACACTGTGGCTGATGCCGCAGACCTGATTGCAGTGGCGCATGCGCTCCCGCACCTCATCCGACCCGGTCCACAGGGCGGCGAGGTCGCCCGTTTTCTGCCAGACCCTGCCGGGGAACTGCGATGAGAAACACAGCCGCGCCATGCCGAAATTGTCGACCATGATGTTGCGGTCGTGGCTGTTGCAGATGTGCTCGTCGGTGCCCGCCTTCATGCCCCAGCCGCGGCCCCGGTCCTCGCGCGCGCGCAGCGACCGGAAATACATGCCGACCTGCTCCATCCACACGGGGCTCAGGCCCAGTCCAAAGCGTGCGTCACTGCTTTTGAGTTGCGCCAACAGCACATCCGAATCGACGTTGCCCTCGGCGGCATAGAAATCGTCCACCTCCCCGGCCTGACCGAAGGAGGGCTGGATGAAGTTGAGCTTCAGTTTGTCGGCGCCCACGTCGTTCAGCACGAAGTCGTAGAACGCCTCGATCATGTTGTGGTTCGAACCGAAGACCAGCCCCATGACGATGATCTTCGTATCGGGCGTGCCCCACCTGTCACGTGCCGCGATCAGGAGGCGGAGTGCCCGGACGGCTTTCGCATGCGATCCCACAACGCCGCGCGTCTTGTCGTGCAGGGCCGGGTCGTGGCTGTTGAGTGAAATCGAGATTTCGTGCGGCCCCTCAAGGATCATCCGCTTCGCCATTTCGGCACTGCGGATCCGGGTGCCATTGACCACGGAGAGACAACGCAGACCCCGGGCGCGCGCTGCTCCCGCGACGCCGAAATAGGTATCCAGCGCCAGCATCGGCTCGCCACCACAGATCACCAGGCGGCCCTGCGGGCTGAGGCGGGCATATTCCCCGATCAGCTCCACACGCTGCGGCAGGGTCAGGTAGCGCTCCGTGGCCTCGTCGCGTTTCCAGAAGAAGCAATGGGCACAACGGAGATTGCAGGCGAGGTTCACGTCCATGAACAGGAAGCGCGGGGGCATGAGCATGGTGCCATCATATGCCCCTGCTTGCGCACTGCAACACGCGTTGCAGTTGATTTCTCCTGGCCTGCCCATTGCAAGGGAGGCGCTCAAAATCTACATACTTACTCATGATTTCCCAGCGCGCCCGTTACGCCTTCAAGGCGCTCGTCGCCCTCGCCAGGGCCGAGCCGGGCCGGGGAATGAACATCCGCGAACTCTGCGAACAGGAGAAACTGCCGCGCAAGTTCATCGAGCAGATCCTGTCCACGCTGCGCAGTGCCGGATATATTTCCAGCCGCCGGGGGCGCGATGGCGGCTATGAATTGCTGCGCCCCGCCAACGACATCCATATCGGTGCGTTGCTGCGTCTGCTGGATGGACCGATTGCGCCGCTCTCCTGCCTGTCGCGCACGGCCTACCGCAAATGCAGCGACTGCCGGTCCGAATCGGCGTGCGAACTGCGCCGCGCCTTCGACCGTCCATACGCCGAATATCTCGAGCGGCTTGAGGGGACGACACTCGCAGATATCCTCTCGCCACAAGGTCAGGGCCCAGCGGCCCAGATGAAAAACAACCTGTACCTGTAAGCTGTTGAAATATAACAAGACGAACAGAATGTTCGTTAAACAGAACACTTTCGGCTTGAATCCATACTAATCCTGTGTAGATTTAGGTTATTCAACTGAAAGGAACCTCCCATGATCTACACTGCCCGCCGTACCTTCCTTGGAGCCGCGACCGGTATCGCTGTCGCCTTGGCCCTGAGCGTCACGCCCGCGCTGGCTGACAAGACCCTGCTGAACGTCAGCTATGACCCGACCCGTGAACTCTACAAGGAGATCAACGAAGCCTTTGCCGCCGATTGGGCAGCCAAGCACGGGGGTGAGGTCATCACCATCAACCAGTCGCACGGCGGTTCGGGCAAGCAGGCCCGCGCGGTGATCGACGGCCTCAAGGCCGATGTGGTGACGCTGGCGCTGGCCGGCGACATCGATGCCATCGCCAGCAAGAGCAAGCTGCTGCCCGCCGACTGGGCCACGCGCCTGCCGCACAACGCGGTCCCCTACTCATCGACCATCGTGTTCCTGGTGAAGAAGGGAAACCCCAAGGGCATCAAGGATTGGGGCGATCTCGCCCAATCCGGCTTGCAAGTGATCACGCCCAATCCCAAGACCTCCGGCGGTGCCCGCTGGAATTACCTCGCGGCCTGGGCCTGGG
>CALMLK010000228.1 GCA_937868035.1 uncultured Alphaproteobacteria bacterium | reverse complement strand
AGGGTCGGCAGTACTGTACAGACGTTGGAACATCGGAAGAGCGAGGCGGCGGGAAAGAGCGTAGATGTCGGTGGTGGCCGCATGATTAAAGGGAACATGAAGAGGCCCACCACCGTGACGGCGGCAAGGTCGCGCAGGTAGCGGAGCGGACGCGAGCTTTCCATCACAGCCTCACCCGGAAGATCTTCATGAAGGCGGAGGACACGACGATGACGATGATCAGCGTCAGGAGTGCCACCGTCGAGGCATAGGGGAAGTCGGCGTTGCCGAAATAGATGCGGCCCGCATAGGAGGTGAGCGTCTCGGTCGCGGTGCCGGGGCCTGAATCGGTCATCACCTTCACGTAGTCGAAGGCGCGGAAGAGATCGATGCCACGGATCAGCACCGCGATGGCGATCACCTTGGACATCATGGGAAGTGTCAGCCGGAAGAAGGCCTGGAAGGCGTTGGCGCCGTCGATCGCCGCCGCCTCGAAGGGTTCCTTGGGGAGCGAGCGGAGGCCTGCCAGCATGATCAGCACCATGAAGGGCGTCCACTGCCAGATCTCGGCGAAGAGCACGCCCGCCATGGCGGTCGAGGCATTGCCGAGAATGGGATAGCCGGGCGGCAGCAGGCCAAGCCCGATCAGCCCCTGCGCCAGCACGCCGAACGAGCCGTTGAGCATGAGCAGGAACATCATGGCCGTGACCGACGGCGGAATGACCAGCGGCAGGGTCATCATGGCCCGCATCAGGCCATAGCCCTTGCGGTCCGAATCGAGCAGCAAGGCGATCAGCATGCCCAGCACCAGCTGGAAGGTGAGCGCGATGCCCGTGTACATCAGCGTGTTGCCCAGCGCGTTCCACACACGATCGTCGAACAGCACCTTCGTCCAGTTGAAGTCGGGATCGAACACCAGTTTCCGGGTAGCGGCGTTCTTCTTGTAGAGCGAGGTCTCAACCGCCTTGTAGAGCGGGAACAGCCCGAACACGACCATCAGGGCGGTGGCTGGAAAAAGCCATGGGAATGGATGCTCGCTGGTCAGCCAGCGCGGAAGCCACGCACGTTTCGTTGCAGGCGATTGCCCCGTTCCCATTGACCCTTCCCGACTGTTCTTCAGCCGCCTCAGAGGCACCTGTGAACTTTTGTAAATCTGAAATTACATTTGTATCGGGGACACTAGAATCAGGATGTCCTCACTGTCAACACACGCGGGAAGAATCCACCTCAACTCATCTCGCACCGCAACAAAACCCCGCGATGACGCAATGCACCATCACGCCGGGACGCGCCCGAGCGGCGGTTCAGAACGTTGCAGCCTTCTTCTTGCGCGGCTTTTCCGGGGCCGCAGATGGCGCATCATCGCGCTTCACCGGCATCATCACGGCCAGTTGTGAGGAATCGAGGCCTTGCAGATCCTTGGCCTGCTTGCCGTAGCTCTTGAAGCGCCGGAGCACACTCGTCATCTGCGCCTCGTCCAGCACAACGGGTTTTCCCGCCAGCAACGCCGCCCAGTATTGATGGCAATTCGTTTCGATTTCGCCTGCCAGCCACAGCGCCTTTTCCAGGTTCGGCCCGAAGCAGATCTGCCCATGGTTGGCGAGAAGGCAGGCGTTGCGCCCCTCCATCGCCTTCAGCATCACGGTGGAAAGCTCCGGCGTGCCGAACTCCGCGTAGTCGGAACAGCGCAGGCTCGGGCCTCCGGTGACGCCGATCATGTAGTGGAAGGCCGGCACGTCCTTGCGCAGGCAGGCGAGCGTCGTGGCATAGGTCGAGTGCGTATGCACGATGGCCTTGGCCTCGGGGCGGTTGCGGAAGATGTCGAGGTGCATGCGCCATTCGGTCGAGGGCAGGAAGTCGCCGCGATAGCCACCGTCCAGGTCCATCTCCACCACATGATGCGGCTTCATCTTCTTGTAGGGAATGCCCGACGCGGTGATGAGGAAACCTTCCTCGGTGCGCACGCTGACATTGCCGGAGGTGCCCTGGTTGATGCCCTCTTCATTCATGGCGAGGCAGGTGGCGATCACTTCCCTGCGCAGGTCCTTGTATTTCAGCTTGCTCATGGGCGGACTCCGTTTCCTGCGTCATTGCTATCAGCGCCTGCGCCGTTGCGTCCAGCGCGAACGTCTGCATAGAGTGCATGCATGACGAATGAAATTGCAACCATGCGCGGAATTGCCGTCGTAGATGTCGGTTACACCAACACCAAGGTCATCCTCTACGATACCTCGCTCAACATCGTGAGCGAAAGAAAGCGCGTGAGCCCACATCATGATGGTGCCCACTATCGCGAGATCGACACGAGTCCCATCATCGCCTTTGCCGGCGAGGCCCTGCGTGAGCTCGATCAGCTGCTCCCCATCGACAGGATCGTGACGTCGGCCCATGGCGCCTGCATCGTCAGCCTGGGCGAAGACGGAACGCCCGCCGTGCCCGTCATGGACTACATGTCGGAGCCGCCGCCGGAAATCGAGCAGGCCTATCACGCCATCATGCCGGATTATGCCGAATCCTATTCGCCGCCCCTGCCGCGCGCCCTTCTGCACGGCATGCAGCTCTACTGGCAGCAGCAGGTGATGCCGGAAGCCTTTGCACGCACCCGCTCCATCCTGCCGCTCATGCAGTACGTGGGTTTTGCCCTCGGCGGCCGCGCCGTCACCGAGGTGTCGTCCATGTCCTGCCAGTCGCATCTGGTGGACATGCGAATCGGCGGTCCCTCATCACTGGCCCGCAGACTCGGTTGGGACAAGCACTATGCGCCCCCGGCCCGCGCCTGGGAGGTGATCGGCACGCTGACGCCGTCCCTGCGCGGCAAGGGCTTCCGCGGCAGGGGAGACATCCTCGCCGGCGTGCATGATTCGAATGCCAACCTGCTGCGCTATCTCGCCGGCGGCCAGAGTCACTTCACGCTCCTCTCCACCGGTACCTGGATCATCGGCTTCGACACCGACGCCGACATCACCGCGCTCGATCCCGCCCGCGATATTGTCGCCAACAAGAACGTCTTTGGTGAGACGGTGGCCAGTTGCCGCTTCTTCGGCGGCAAGGAATTCGAAGTCCTCTCGCAAGGGGCCGCAGGCGAAACGCTGGAATCCGTGGCGGCTCTCGTGGCGGCTGATGTCATGGCGCTGCCCTCCTTCACGGACTCAGGCGGTCCCATGCCGGGCACCGGCCTCACGGGCCGTATCACAGGGCCATTCCGCGAAGGCCCCGGAGCGCGCGCCGCGCTGGCCTCGCTCTACTGCGCCCTCATGGTGGCGGAATCCCTCGATGCCATATCGTCCAAGGGCAATGTCATCGTCGATGGCCCCTTCTCGCAGAACGGCGTCTTCCTCGCGGTGCTGGCGGCGCTGCGCCCGGAACAGGCCGTCCTGGCCTCGGAAGCCCGCGACGGCACCGCTGCCGGTGCCGCCTGCCTCGCCCTCATGCCCAACGGAAAACTCCCCCATATCGACATCGCCATGCGCCACGTGACGGCAGCCGCAATCGGCGGGTTGGCCGCTTACCAGCAGCGCTGGCGGGAGCGCGCGCGCCCAGCCCGCGACTCTTAACCCGATCGCAATCAACCCGGCGCACACTCACAGTCCCAGTGTCTGTGTGTGGAGGTGCGTCATGGCCTTCTGTGGAAAGCCTGCGACGGAAATCCTGTCCTGCCCGCCCGAGGGCGCAGGCGGGCTTGCGGTGGCGATCCGCGCCCGCGGCAACATTCCCGTCAGCGTCGGCGCCTCCTGCATGTTCGAACTCACCCCCGATGACATCCGCGAAAGCTGGCTGTCGGCCCAGAGCCTGCGGGCCGAAGTGGCGGGCGCCATGGTGGCCGAACTCGCCCACCGCCTGTGCAGCGAACTGTCCGATGCGGAACCGGACGAGGAACAGATCGCGGGTGAGGCCGCTGCCTGCCTCTTCCTCGCCATCCGCCACCACAACCTGCCGCTTGACGAAATGCTCCGCGGCTGCCGCATCTCCTTCGACGACCGCCGCCGCGCCGAAGCAGTGGAATCTCTCACCGCCTGACGACTGGTCTGGACCGCGCGCCCGTGCCGTGGTGAAACCCCTGCCATGGCATCCGATACCCCTTCCGCCACTCCCATGTCTGGCGCGGATTATGGCCGCAGCCTCACCGGCCTCGGCTTCAACCTGATTGTGAACGAGGTCACGCCGGCGGTGCATTTCGCCACCGAAGTGCTTGGCGCGACTCTGTTTTTCCGCACCGATGTCTTTGCCGCCATGAAGCTCGGCGGGGCTGATTTCATGTTCCACATTCCGGCGAGCTATCGCGGCAATGAACTCCACGCCACCCTCACCAGCGATGCGCCCCGGGGCGTGGGCGTCGAGTTGCGCTGCTATCATGTCGATCCCGACCAGGCGGAAGCGCGGGCAAGGGCCCACGGCTACACCGTCCTTGCCGGCGCGATCGACAAGCCTCACGGCTTGCGCGAATGCATGCTTCTCGACAATGATGGCTATGTGTGGATTCCCTCCCGCCACCTGCCGAAGACAAACCCATCGAAAGCATGAACCGCTGAATGTCACGCCTTGATCTGCCCAACGGCTATTACGAACTGCCGCCCGGCAAGCTCGCCAACATCGTCACCTGCCTTGAGATGAAGGAGATGCCCCACCGGGCGCTCCAACCCTTCCCGGCCGACCTGTGGCTGAAGCGCTTCGACGCCCGCGACCTTGCCGGCCACCGCGCCCTCTTCCGCGACGTGGGCAGCGACCTCATGTGGTTCTCCCGCCTCATCATGGCGGATGCGGACCTCGCCGCCATCCTCGCCAATCCGGCCATTGAATCCTGTGCGCTCATGCGCGGCACCGATGTGCTGGGCATGCTGGAACTGAACTTCGCCGAGGCAGGCCAGTGCGAACTCGCCTTCTACGGCCTCGTGCCCACAGCGATTGGCCAGGGCCTCGGCCGCGCCCTCATGGACGAAGCCATCCGCCGCGCCTGGATGCGGCCCATCCGCCGTTTCTGGGTGCACACCTGCACCTTCGATTCACCGCTGGCGCTGCCCTTCTACATCCGCTCCGGCTTCACGCCCTACATGCGCATGGTCGAAGTCCACGACGATCCCCGCCTCCTCGGCAAACTTGCCGCCGACGCCAGCCCGCAAGTGCCGCTGTTGGCCTGATCCTTCCCGGCCAAGCCGCGTCCCTTCCAAAAAAATGGCCCGCACGGAGCGGGCCATCACGTTTCGGAAAGAACTCCGGCGGTTACGGCGTGTTGCCGCGGCCGATGGACTTCATCCAGTTGTTGGAATTGCCCTGCTTGGCCTGCGGAGCGGACGCCTTGTCGCCACGGAAACCGGGCTTGCCGCCCTTGTTCGGACCACGGCCGGGCTTGGCCCCGAAGGACCGCTCACCCGCCTTGCGATCACCCATCTTGCGTTCACCGTGCGGACGATCACCCATCTTGCGCTCACCGTGCGGACGGTCGCCCATCTTGCGTTCACCGTGCGGACGATCACCCATCTTGCGCTCACCCGCCTTGCGTTCGCCATGCGGACGCTCGCTCTTCACATGGGCAGGCCGTTCAGACGGCTGGCGCTCGGCATGCGGACGCTCGTGACGCAGGCGTTCGCCTGCGGGCTTTTGCACCGCCGGTTCCGCCTTCTTGGCAAACTGCGACTGGTCGATTGCCTGCATGGGCATGCCCGTGGGGCTCCATTCGCGCTTGGGCTGATCATTGCGCTGGCCGTCATTGTTGCGCGGCCCCTCGTTGCGCGGCTTGTCACCACGCGCCGGACCCTGGCCGCGATGATGCGGCTTCTTCGCCGCCTTCGGCATGTGGCGGCCACCGCCCGATTTGCGCTTGGCACCCGGATCCCAGCCATGCATGGGGGCAAGCTCGGCAACGCCGGCAATACCCAGTTCATGTTCCTTCACCGGCACCGTCTGGCGGATGGTGCGTTCGATGTCGCGCAGGAGCCCGCGGTCTTCCGGCGTGCAGAAGGCAATGGCCTCGCCATCAGCCCCGGCACGGGCCGTGCGGCCGATGCGGTGCACGTAGGATTCCGGCACGAAGGGCAGGTCGTAGTTGAACACATGGCTCACGCCATCGACGTCGATGCCGCGCGCGGCGATGTCGGTGGCGACGAGGGCCAGCACCTTGCCGTTCTTGAAGCCGGCAAGGGCGCGTTCACGGTTGGCCTGGCTCTTGTTGCCGTGAATGGCGGCGGCTTCGAGCTTGGCCTGCGTCAGCACCTTCACCACCTTGTCGGCGCCGTGCTTGGTGCGCGTGAAGACCAGCGCGCGGGTGATCTGCGGATCCTGCAGCAGCGCCGTCAGCAGCTTGGCCTTGTTGGCGGGATCGACGTGAATGACCGACTGCGTCACGCGCTCGGCGGTTGTCGCCACCGGCGTGATCTCGACGCGGGCCGGATCGGTCAGGAGGTTCGCCGCAAGCCCTGCGATCTCCTTCGGCATGGTGGCCGAGAAGAACAGGTTCTGGCGCTGGGTGGGCAGCATGCCGGTGATCTTGCGAATGGCATGAATGAAGCCCAGGTCGAGCATCTGGTCAACTTCGTCGAGCACGAAGATCTCGACCTTCGACAGCGTCAGGGCGCGGCGCTCGATCAGGTCGACGAGGCGGCCCGGCGTGGCGACAAGGATGTCGACGCCATTGCGCACCGCTTCGATCTGCTTGCCCAGCGACACGCCACCGAACACCACCGTGCGCGAGAGTTTGACGTTCTTGCCGTAGGTCTTGAAGCTCTCAAGGATCTGCGAGGAAAGTTCGCGCGTCGGCGCGAGGATGAGAGCGCGGGCTGTGCCGCGCTCGGCGCGGCGGCCGTCCCTGGAGAGAAGTTCGAGCATGGGCAGCGCGAAGGCCGCCGTCTTGCCCGTGCCCGTCTGGGCAATGCCCAGAAGGTCGCGGCCCGCGAGGAGATGCGGGATGGCCTGCGCCTGGATGGGCGTCGGCGTCTCATAGCCCTCGGCCTTCACGGCGCTGAGAATGGGGGCGGAGAGATGGAGGGAGTCAAATGTCGTCAAGACAATATCTTTCAATGTCGGAAGCAAAGAGGGACATGACACACCGCTGCATCCGGGCGCGGTGCGTGATGACAGTCCCACGTGAAAGGAATGCTGGAAAACCTACAGGGCCGAATGGCAGCTTGAAGAAGCGCCTCACGTCATTCGTTAACTGGCCGCAATGAAGCAGGTGGCCGCCATATGGATGCTGCGCTGCAAAATGTCAACCCCAACCCGCTCCGGGGCTGGGAGGTCTGGACCTCCCTGTCGTCGGGGTGATGTCCGCAAGCAAGGGCAGCCAGCTGCTTCAGATCAGCTTCGTCAGCAGCCCCGGCAGCTTGGCCATGTCGTCGAACACCACATGGGCGCCAAGCTCCACGAGCTTCAACGCGTGTTCACTGCGATGCACCTGCGATCCCGTGAAGCCGAAGGTCACGCAACCTGCCGCCACGGCAGCGGCCACGCCGGTCACGCTGTCTTCCACCACCGCACAGGCAGATGGTGCAAAGCCTGCACGCTTCGCCGCCAGAAGATAGATGTCGGGCGCGGGCTTTCCATGTTTCACGTCCTCGAACGTGGTCATGCGCTCATTGAAGTGATGGTCAATCTTGAGGATGCGAAGCGCCTGCAGCGCACGCGCCCGCGGACCGTTGGTGCCGATGCTCTTGGGCAACGTCACCGCATCCAGCATGGCAGGAACACCGGCCACGGGCTTGAGATCGCGTGCGTAGGCCTCGAGCATGATCACGTCCTTGCGCGCTTCCAGGTCGGTGGGCATGGCGCGGCTGTATTGCGCCTCGATTTCGCCGATCATGGCGGTGAAGGTCTTGCCCACGAAACGCCGGTGCATGTCGCCTTCCGAAAGGTGAACGCCATTCTCCGCCAGCAGCGCGCGGTCCACCGCCATCGAGATTTCCTCGCTGTCGATCAGCACGCCGTCGCAATCGAAAATGATGTGCCGGATGGTCATGGCGCCGTCACTTGCCCAGGTGCCGCAGCGCCTTGATGACTTCCACGTAGACCGCCTTCTTGAACGGCACCACGATCTCCAGCACCTCGTCCATGGTGGCCCATTTCCACTGGTCGAATTCCTGCTTGTGGCCGGGGGGCTTCAGGTTGATCTCGCTGTCCTCGCCGGTGAAGCGGCAGGCAAACCACTTCTGCTTCTGGCCACGGTACTTGCCGTTCCAGCTTCGCCCGATCAGTTCTTCCGGCAGATCATAGGTGAACCAGCCCGGCGCTTCCGCGATCACTTCTGCCGAGGTGACGCCCGTCTCCTCTTCCAGTTCGCGCAAGGCCGTTGCCGCAGCATCCTCGCCCTCGTCGATGCCGCCCTGCGGCATCTGCCACCACTTGCCCACGCCGTCGTCGTTCTGCTTCTCGAAGCGGCGGCCCACCCACACAAGGCCCTCCCTGTTGAGCAGCATCACGCCCACGCAAGGGCGATAGGCCGTGATATCGGAAGCCTTCTTGGTCATGGTGATCACTGTCCGCAGTGTTGAGGAAAGGCCGCCAGCGAGGGCCGCCCCGCGCGCTGTTTGGCAAGTTCGGGGCCGAAGTTCAAGACGTCTACCCGAGACGGCCCTGATAGCTTGCCGTCACCGGCACCAGCACGATTCCGCGCTCGGCGGCATCCCGCGCCCAGTCCTTCAGTGTGTCGATGGTGACTTCGAGGCCGGAACCCGTGCCCACCGCCATGCCGTTGGCCTTGGCTTCTTCCTCCAGCAGCGTCAGCGCGCTGGTGATGGCCTGCGGCGACGGATCGGCATCGATCACCACCTTGGCGCGCTTGGCCTGCAGGTTGGCGGACTTCGCCGCCTGCTCCGTGGCGGAGAGCGCCAGCGAACCGTCCTCCAGGAACATGAGTCCGCGGTTCTTCAATTCGGTAAAGAACGGCTTCAGGGGTTTCGGCATGGAAAGGAAGCGCCCGCCCATGTAGTTGACCACGCCCGCATACCCCGTGAAGCGGCTCATGTGCCAGCGCAGCGCATCGATGTTTTCCGCCTCGCTGGTGTCACCCAGCAAGGTCTTGGGGCCGGGGTTGCTGGCGGGATAGCCGATGGGTTCCAGCGGCACCTGCAGGAACACCTCATGGCCCTGGCCACGCGCCACGTTCACCTGTTCCTGCAATCCGTCACCATAGGGCGCGAAGGCGAGCGTCACCTCGCCCGGCAGTTCCCTGATGGCGCGCTGCGTCAGCTTCTTGTTGAGCCCGAGGCCACCGAGGAGAATGGCGATCTTTGGCCGGTCGGAATGAATGTCGTTGAGCGAGGCGCTGCGGGCATAGACCCGTGACGGCTTTTCACCGGTCTTGGAAATGCGCGGCAACTGTCCCCAGGTCGTCACCTCCACGACTGCGGCAATGGGCGCGGGCGCCAGCGTACGGCGCGGCTGCACGATGATGGCGTCATCACTCTTGACCGCCTGGACCGCTTCGCTGTCATCGGGCGGCGGTGCCTGGGCGGCGGGATCATTGGCGTCGATGTCGGGCACCGGCGCATCCACGGCCTCGTCCGCCGCAGCATCGGCTGCCGCCGGATCGGTCGATGCCGTCTTGATTTCTTCTGGCGCCGGGATGCTCACCGTGACCAGCGGCTCGCCGGCAAAAGGCAAGGGCTGCTTCACGGCCCAGACGCCCGCGCCTGCAAATCCCGCGGCCGTCAGGACATAGGCCAGCACCAGCGCAGGCGGACGCTTCGCCCACAGCCGCTGGGTCAGGCTCTTCTTGCGCAAGGGCTGCTTCAGTTCATCGCGAAACATGGAAATGGGCCGTCAGTGCTCGATTCGTGAACCCCCACATTGGCCCGCCAACCGTTAACGCGTTGTTAACCACGAACCAACGCTTGCCACCCCAGGACGCGAAAGGCCGGGGCATGCCCCGGCCTTCCGAATGCTTTCTCGCGATGTCCCGCCTCAGTTGGCCTGCGGCGTCTTCTCGTCCTTCTTTTCCGGCGGCTTGACGTTGGTCACCACCTTCACGCCATGCAGGAAATCGATCGCCGCCTTCAGCTGCACGTCCTTGTCCTTGTCTTCCGGCACATAGACAGACGAACCGCCGCCTTCATCGCCACCTTCCGAATTGGACAGGTGGCCGCGCAGGCCCGCTTCGCCTTCCGACGACACGTTCTTGCCCTGCAGTTCCGGCGGCAGCGGCTGCTCGATCACGATATCCGCATCGATGCCCTTGGCCTGGATGGAGCGGCCCGACGGCGTGTAGTAGCGCTGCGTCGTCAGGCGGATCGCACCTTCATTGCCCAGCGGAATGATGGTCTGCACCGAACCCTTGCCGAAGGAGCGCGTGCCGATCAGCGTGGCGCGGTGATGATCCTGCAGGGCACCGGCAACGATTTCGGAGGCTGATGCCGAGCCGCCGTTGATCAGCACCACCAGCGGCTTGCCGTTGCTGAGATCACCCTTCTGGGCGGTGTGGCGTTCCACTTCCTCCGGATTGCGCCCGCGGGTGGAGACGACTTCGCCGCGTTCAAGGAAGGCATCCGACACGGACACCGCCTGCAACAGCAGGCCGCCGGGGTTGTTGCGGAGATCGAGGATGTAGCCCTTCACCTTGCCGCCGGTCTGCTTGTCGATGTCGGTGATCGCCTTCTGCAGGCCGATGTCCGACTGCTCGGTGAACGAGCTCATGCGGATGAGCCCCACGTCATT
>CALMLK010000227.1 GCA_937868035.1 uncultured Alphaproteobacteria bacterium | reverse complement strand
TGCCCGAGCAGGATGACGATCATCATGCCCGTGGCGATGACGCCGAGGAAGGACGCGACCTTCAACTGCTGCAACAGATAGGTGGGTGACAGGAAGCTCGGCGAATAAAGTGCGCCCACCATCAGCAGCACGACAATGCAACCGAAGGCGATGACCACGGCCGGATCGAAGCGGCGTAACGCCTGCGGCATCATGCGTTCAAGAACGGGGGCAGCGTCGGTCATGGGAACCAATCCAGCTTGTTGCGCACGCGGAAGAGACCGAAGGCGCTGATGCTCACGGCGAACAACAGCACGACGCCCTGGAACAGGGGCTGCCACAGCGGGTCGAAATCAAAGACAAACAACAGGTCTCCGATGGTGCGGAAGGCCAGCGCGCCGAAGATCGCACCAATGGCACTGCCGCGCCCGCCCATCAGCGAGACGCCACCCAGCACGACAGCCGCGATGGAGAACAGCGTGTAGGTGTTGCCGCTCGCGTAGGCCGCCTCGCCCGTATACGAAAAGAAGGTGAGGTAAAGCCCGCCGATTGCCGCCAGCAAACCCGACAGCACATAGGCCGTGAACTTGGCGAGCTTCACCGGCATGCCCGACATGTAGGCTGCGGATTCGGAAGAACCAGCCGCATAGGCCGCGCGTCCGATGACGGAGCGGCTGTAGGGCACCCAGATTGCCAACACCACCGCGCCCAGCGCCACGAAGCTCATGGGAAAGAAGCCGAAGGCCTTGCCCGTCATGAAATCGGCCAGCGTCTCGTTCACCGATCCGCCGGGGAAGGGCCGCAGGAACAGCGCGATGCCGTAGAACATCGCACCAGTGGCGATGGTGGTGACAATGGGCTGCAAGCGCCCGAAGATGACGATGAGGCCGTTCACGGCGCCGCACAGCGCGCCAGTGGCCAGCACACCCAGAATGCCAAGCGTCGTCTCAAGGCCCGTGCCCACCACGATCCACGAGGCAACGCAGTTGGCCAGCGTCAGCACCATGCCAACCGACAGGTCAATGCCCGAAGTGATGATGACGAGGGCTTGCGCCATGGCGACGAAAGCCAGCAGCGTGGCCTTGTTGGCCGCCGTCTGCACCACGTTTGCGGTAAAGCCCGCGGGATGATTGCCGGCATAGATCGCGAACATCACCACGAACATCAAAACTGCAAGCAGTGTGTTCCTGTTTTCGGCAAACCAGTATCGCCACTCAACCATGCACCGCACCCTCGTTGATGTTGAGCGCGCTGGCGACGAGCGCATGTTCCGTGATCGCCTCGCCTGCCAGTTCCCGCACGATGGCCCCGCCATACATCACCATCACGCGATCGCAGCAGCCGATCAGCTCGTCATAATCCGTCGAATAGAAAAGAATGGCCACGCCGCTATCGGCAAGGCGGCGGAGCAGGGCGTAGATTTCCTGCTTCGTGCCGACATCGATGCCGCGTGTGGGATCGTTGAGCAGCACGACGCGCGGTTCGTTCATCAGCCATTTGGCGATGACAACCTTCTGTTGGTTTCCGCCGGAAAGCGACGACACGGGAAGATCGGGGCTCGCCACCTTGATCTGCAACAGGTCGATCATCTCCTGAATCTTCCGCGCCACGGCGCCGCGGTCCAGCACGCCCCGCGAGGAGACACGGTCGAGCGCCGAGAAGCACAGGTTGTCGCCGATGCTCATGGGCAGCATGAGCCCTTCCGTCTTGCGATCTTCCGGAATGAGCGCCATGCCGGATTGGGGCAGCCGCGCCCGCGAGGGATCGCGGATCGACGTTGGCAATCCATCGCGCTCCACCTTGCCAGAAACACCGCGCAGCACGCCGAAGAGCGCCAGCAGCAATTCGCGCTGTCCCTGTCCGTCGAGGCCGCCCAGTCCCACCACTTCACCGGGGTGGACCGACAGGCTGATGTCGTTGAGCCGCCCCGCCCACGAGAGATGCCGGCAGGCAATTGCCGGTGCACCCGTCAGCGCAACGTTGCCCTTGGGTGGAAACACGTTCTTGTATTCGCGGCCGATCATCAACTCGACCACCTCCGAATCCGTCTTGCTGCCGGCCGTGAAGGTGGAAATCTTGCGCCCGTTGCGAAACACGGTGCAGTCGTCGGCCAGTTCGGCAATTTCGTGCATGCGGTGCGAAATGTAGACGATGGCCTTGCCCTCGTTGCGCAGGCGCTTGATGACGGCGAACACCTTTTGCACGTCCGTGGCCGTGAGGGCCGACGTGGCTTCGTCGAGGATCAGCACCTTCGGCTTGCGTGCCAGGGCCTTTGCGATTTCGACGATCTGCCGCCGGGACAGGGGCAGGTCCCGCACCAGGGCCGAAGGATGAATGTCGCTGGCACCCGCATCGGCAAGCGCCTGCTCGGCGATCCGGCGCTGCTCCGCGCGGTTGATGACGCCCGCGCGTGTCGGCGGTTGGCTGATGACGATGTTATCCGCCACGGACAAATCCGGGATAAGCGACAGTTCCTGGAACACGCAGACGATGCCCGCCGCGTTGGCCGCAGCCGGTGTTGCAAAGGAGACGTCATGTCCGGCCAGCGCCATGTGGCCTTCGTCCGGCTTCACCACGCCCGCCATCACCTTGATGAGAGTCGATTTTCCCGCGCCATTTTCGCCGAGCACGGCATGAATGCGCCCCGGCATGATCTCGAGGTCCGCATTGCTCAAGGCCAGCACGCCACCATAGCGCTTGGTGATGCCTTTCATGGTGAGCAGGGGCTGTTGCTGGCTCATGCGGTGCCTATCAGGTCACAGACAAAGATACCGCGGGCAGGTTTGCCCGCGGCAGCCGAGGTGGCAAGAGGGACTACTGGTTTTCTTTCGTCTGCCCCATGATTTCCTGCGCCGTGAAGTTGATGCCGCAGGTGGGGAAGGCGTTGCCGACGAAGAAGTTGTCGGACTGGTCGGGGTAGTAGTCCTCGCCTTCCTTGAAGTTCGGGTCTTCCACAATCGCCGTGGGGAGCTTCACGGATTGCGGAACGACCTGTCCCTCAAGGGCGGCAATCGCCACCTTGATCGCCACCGCGACCTGTGCGGGCCCGGTGCCGGCGGACGAACACTTCAGGCCCTCGCCCGCATATTTGGCGCAGAACTTGCGGAAGCCGTTTTCGGTTTCACCGCCGAAGGGCACGAAGGCGTGCTTCGCGTCCATCATCGCCTGCACAACGCCGGTGTCACCGCCTTGCGCCGTGATGCCGTCGAAGGGGCCGTTGGTGGCGATTGCGTCGGCGCTCACTTTCTGTGCCACGCCGTCATCCCACTTGCCCACCACTTCGGTCACGTTCCACGTCTTGCCGGAAGCATCCAGCGTCTCGTGGATGCCGTTGTGGCGGTCGGTATCGACGGAGGTGCCGGCCACGCCACGCACTTCCAGGACCTTGCCGCCATTGGGCAAGTGGCCGATCAGCCAATTCGCCCACAGCACGCCGAGGCCCTTCTGGTCCACGTTCACGTTGATGGCGTCCTGGGTATCCAGGATGTTGTCGAAGGCGACGAGCACCACGCCCGCTTCCTTGGCGCGCTTGATGACGGGTCCGAAGGCCGTCGGGTTCTGCGCGTTCACGACAATGGCGTCATAGCCGGCATCGATGAAGTTGTTGATGGCGGAGATCTGCGCCGGCACGTCTTCGCCGGTGGAGACAACCTTGAACTCCTTCAGCTTCGCCGCAACATCAGGCTGCGCCGCATACGCCTTCGCGGTCTGGATCATCTGGATGCGCCAGGTGTTGGCGATATAGCCGTTGGCAAGCGCAACCCGGTACGGGCCTTCCTTTTTCGGGAACTGGTAGAACTTCGTATCGGCCGACCATGGCACCATGCAGGTGGGATCCGTTGCCGGTCCGCTGACGACCTCGGCGGCCTGCGCGGCCGGCATTGCCGCTGACCACAGTGCCGCCGTGGCGGCAGCCGCCAGCAGCGGGCGGAGATAAGTTGACGTTTTCATGCGCGTTCCTCCCTGTCCTTTTCAAGGACCATTCTGTTTCAATGCCGCACCTCGAAAATGCACGGGGTGGTCTGTGCGGTTGTGTCACGTTAGCAGAGATGACAGCGCTGTCAATTGCGCTCCTGTAAGAGACGTGCCATGGTGGCGATGCCGCACACTCCCGGGATAACGGATTGCGTGGTGTAACGGGGGAGAAGGGCAATTATCCGCAAGAAATCTACATTGGACGACGTGGCGCGGCTGGCGCGGGTCAGCCCCATCACCGTTTCCCGGGCCATCCGCAACCCGCAGATGGTGTCCGAGGAACTGCGCTTGCGAATTGACCGCGCTGTCAAGAAACTCGGTTACGTGCCTGATGTGGCGGCCAGCCGGCTTGCCTCCGCCCGCAGCCACGCCATCGGCGTCATCGTGCCCACACTCTACAACGTGATCTTCTCGGAATACCTGCAGGCGCTGCACGAGGTCTTCCTGCCCATGGGGTTCCAGATCGTCGTGGTCAACAGCCGCTACTCCCAGGAGGAAGAGGAACGGGCGGTGCGCACTCTTCTTGGGCAACGCGTCGAGGCCATGATCATTGTGGGCGTGAATCACACGGAGACGACACGCCAGATGTTGCTGCGGTCGCGCATCCCCGTCATCGAGACCTTCCAGATTGCAGAGGATCCGATCGGCATCAATATCGGCCTTGATCAGGTGCGGGCCGGCCATGACGCAACGCGCGCCCTGCTCAAGGCCGGCTTTCGCCGCGTCGGGTTCATCTTCGGCATCCGGGACGAGCGCGCGGCAGAACGCCATACGGGTTACGAGCATGCCATGGCGGACGCAGGCCACACGACGGCAGGTCTGGTGAAATTCCTCACGCAGCCGAGCTCCGTGGCACTTGGAGCCCGCATCATGGGCCAGTTTGCCGATGGCCCGTTTCCGGAAGCCGTGTTCTGCATCGACGACAACCTCGCCCTGGGCGCCATGCAGGAGTGCCGCCGCTTCGGTCTGCGGATACCCGACGACATTGCCATTCTTGGCTTTCACGACCTCGAGTTCGCGGCGTTCGCATCGCCCTCGCTCTCGTCCATCGCCACGCACCGCTACGAAACAGGAAAGTTGGCAGCCGAACAGACCTTGCGCCTTCTCAACGGCACGTCGGTCAAGGAACGCAAAGTCATGAACCTTGGCTACAAGCTCGTCAGCCGCCAGAGCACACCCCCCATCTCGCTCGATGCGAGCCAATAGGGACAGGTGAGACGGCGCCTCAGGTTGACGTCACGATTCCGGCAGCCCCGCCAGCCTCAGACCGTGCTCGGGCCGTAACGATCTGCGGCGGGACAAATACTGGTGGAACGCCCCGGCAATCCGGGGCAAGAGAGCCTCTCCCATTCCACATTCCTGCAGTTGCGCACCGCCTTGACGACACCACAAAAGACATTCTCCGTCGCCCCCATGATGGACTGGACAGACCGGCATTGCCGGGTGTTCCATCGCGTCCTCACGCGCAGTGCCGTTCTCTATACCGAGATGGTGACGGCGCGGGCGGTGAAGCATGGCGACCGCGCGAAGCTCCTCGGCTTCGATGCGCGCGAACAGCCGCTCGTCCTGCAATTGGGGGGCAGCGAACCAGCG
>CALMLK010000226.1 GCA_937868035.1 uncultured Alphaproteobacteria bacterium | reverse complement strand
CTCGCAGGCGCGTACTGTCGTCTGTTCTGTCTATGGTGTGCGCGAAGGCTTTCTCTATGCCCGCCTGCCGCGCAAGAAGATGCGCTCGGATGCGTTGCTCTCGTCATGCTGGGATTTCGCCCGGCGCTATGCCCGCTCGCCGGAACATGAACTTGAATTGTGCGACTGGACTGACCAGGTCTTCGGCGCCAAGGGTTTCACGGAATCAGAGGAAGAACAGCGCATGCGCTATGCCGCCTGCCTGCTCGCGGATATTGGCTGGCGCGCCCACCCGGATTATCGGGCCGACCGTTCGCTGGGCATGATTTCACAAGCGGCTTTCGTCGGCGTGGATCATCCCGGCCGCGTCTTCCTCGCCCTCACGGTGTTCTATCGCTACGAGGGTGAAGTGATGAAGGACGACCTGACGCGCCTGCTGGATGAACGGCAGATGGAACGCGCTCACCTTCTCAGTTCCATCTTCCGTCTGGCCTATATTCTCTCGGCCGCCATGCCCGGCATGCTGCCACGCATCGGCCTGAAATTGTCCGGCAGCAAGGACCTGGTGCTCACCTTGCCGAAGAAACTCGGAGACCTCATGGGCGAACGTGTCGAGAAACGCCTCGCCAGCCTTGCCTTCGAAGTCGGCCGCACACCGAAAGTGGTGATCGGGTAGGGGGAAAGCATCCCCCTTTCCTTTTTGCATCATCCGTCCTGACGCCGGCATGACGGTGTTTCAAAGGGCAGCATGACATGCGTGCCGCCCGCCACCCTCAACGCTTGACGATCTGCACGCGGCCCTTTTCCATCGTGATGGCGGCGCGGCCGTGTTTCAGGTCGAGCGCCACGCTGCCGAAAATGTCGCGGCGCCAGCCTTCGAGCGCGGCGACGGCGGCATTGTCGTCCATCGCGATGGCATCAATGTCGGCGCTGGAGGCGATGAGCTTCGGCGCGATGCCCTCGTTCTCGCTGACGATCTTCAATGCCAGCTTCAGGATTTCCGCTGCCGCTTCCTGCGACGACGACATCTCGTCGCCGCGGCCCTTGGGTGCGGGAATGCTGGCAGGATCGCGGGAGAGCGCCTGCGCAACAGCTTCCAGAATACCTTTGCCGATCACCGAATCCGCCGATCCGCGCGGCAGCAGGCGAAGCTGCAACAACGCATCCCGGGATTGCGGAAGCTGGATGGCGATTTCCGCCACGGCGTCATCCTTGAGGATGCGGCCACGCGGCACGTCCTTTTCCTGCGCCTGCCGTTCGCGCCACGCCGCCACGGCCATGAGGGCCGCCTGCTGCTTTTTGTTCTGGATTCGGGCCTTGATGCGCCGCCATGATTGCTCGGGGTCCACGCGGTAGGAGGCGGGATTGGCGAGATCACCCAACTCGCCCTCCAGCCAGTCGTTGCGGCTTTCGCGCGCGATCTGTGCGGTCAGCTTCTCGTAAACGGTGCGGAGATGCGTCACGTCCGAGAGGGCATAGGCCATCTGCTTCTGGGTGAGCGGGCGGCGCGACCAATCCGTGAACTGGGACGACTTGTCGATCTGCGCACCGGCAAGTTTGCGCACGATCGCCTCGTAACCAACCTGGTCGCCGAAACCGCATACCATGGCGGCAATCTGCGTGTCGAAGATCGGCGTCGGCACCGCATCGGCAAGGTTGATCATGATTTCAACATCCTGCCGCGCGGCATGGAAAACCTTCAGCACCCGCGTATCGGCCATCAGCGCGAAGAACGGTGCAAGGTCGATTTCCTTGGACAAGGGATCGATCAGCGCCGCCGCCTTGCTGCCCGCGATCTGGATCAGGCACAGCTTGGGATAATAGGTGGTCTCCCGCAGGAACTCGGTGTCCACGGTGATGTAACTCTCATCACGCAGGCTCTCGCAGAAGGCGGCGAGTTCGGCTGTGGTGGTGATGGCGGGGATGTCCTTCTGGGGCGCGCGGTCAGGCATGTCCGAACACCCGTTCAAAAATCGTATCCACATGCTTGGTGTGATAGCCAAGATCGAACAGGCTCTCGAGGTCCTGCGGCGACAGGTTCGCGGCAATCTCCGCGTCCGCCTTCAGCAGGTCGAGGAACTGTCCCTCACCCCGCCACACGGGCATGGCATTGCGCTGCACGGCGGCATAGGACGCCTCGCGGCTCATGCCCTTCTGCGTCAGGGCCAGCAGCACACGCTGCGAATGCACAAGCCCGCCCAGCCGGTCGAGGTTGCGCTGCATGTTCTCAGGATAAACCAGCAGCTTGTCGATCACGCCGGCAAGCCGCTTCAGCGCGAAGTCGAGATGCACCGTCGCATCGGGGCCGATGCCGCGTTCCACCGAGGAGTGCGAAATATCGCGCTCGTGCCACAGCGCCACGTTCTCCAGGGCAGGTGTCACGGCCGAGCGCACAAGCCGCGCCAGTCCCGTCAGGTTTTCGGTCAGCACCGGATTGCGCTTGTGCGGCATGGCGGAAGATCCCTTCTGGCCGGGCGAGAAGAACTCCTCCGCCTCCAGCACTTCCGTCCGCTGCAAGTGCCGGATCTCCGTCGCCAGCCGTTCGATGGAACTGGCGATGACGCCCAGCACCGAGAAGAACATGGCATGGCGGTCGCGCGGGATCACCTGTGTGGAGACAGGCTCCACCGCAAGGCCAAGCTTGCGGGCCACGTGTTCCTCAACCGACGGATCAATGTTGGCGAAAGTGCCGACCGCGCCCGAGATGGCGCAGGTGGCGATGTCCCTGCGCGCAAATATCAGGCGCTCGCGGGCGCGCTGGAATTCGGCATGGGCGAAGGCAAGCTTCAACCCGAAGGTGATGGGTTCGGCATGGATGCCATGGCTGCGGCCGATGCACGGCGTCATCTTGTGCTCGAAGGCGCGGCGCTCCAGCGCTGCCAGCACCTCGTCGATGTCTTTGAGCAGCAGGTCGGCGGCGCGGCTGAGCTGGACGTTGAAGCAGGTATCCAGCACGTCGGAGGATGTCATACCCTGATGCACGAAGCGCGCCTCGGGCCCCACGATCTCGGCGAGGTGGGTGAGGAAGGCGATCACGTCATGCTTCGTCACCGACTCGATTTCGTCGATACGGTCGG
>CALMLK010000225.1 GCA_937868035.1 uncultured Alphaproteobacteria bacterium | reverse complement strand
CCGTCCCTCGAAGAAGGAGAAGCGGATGGTGACGCCGACATTGGCCGCCGGATCACCCGAGTTTTGCCGGATCACCTGCGCCGGTGTGACCCCGCTCCAGGCCGTCGCTTCCTGCCACAGGAACCAAGGCTCACCCGCCTTCAGGCAGAGCGCGCACGGGTCGTCATCCAGAAGGGCGTCCGGCTGTGCCTCTCCCAGGACCTCCGGCGGGTGGTTGTGCCGGTAAGTGAGCATCCGGGTCATTGTGCCCTCGGCCACCCAGAAGACGCTGGGCACAAAACCATACATGGCACTGGTGATTTTCAGCCGGTCGCCGAATACGGCGAGCATTCTTTCCCAGAGGGCAGTTTCACTCAGTTCGGGCGCAAAGACGCTGATGTTTTCCCCGGTCACGGTAGATCTCCACAGCAATGCTCCCCTTGCCGGAGCCAGCATCCGGCGGATGCCGTACAGTGAAGATTCTACCCAGGGCTGTTTGGGTTGACAATCTGGACCTTCGCCAACTGGCGTTCTGGTCACGGCATTTTCCCGCCAGATCTGTACCGTTCACGACAGACACCGGTCCCGGAACCGTGAAATGGAACTCCCATGGCAGATCGGCGGTTTGGCCGCTATTCTGCGCCTTCGAATCGAGAGTAAGCTCCGCGTGCCTGATAATTCTGAGGACAAGATGCCTGAAGACCTGATGCGATACGACCACCTCGCGCAGATGGCCCTGCGCGGAGTCGTGCGCGAAGCGCTGCGCCGCGTGGAGCGCGAAGGTCTTCCCGGCGAACACCATTTCTACATCGCCTTCAACACCCGCTATCCCGGCGTGTTGTTGTCCGACCGGATACTCGAGCGTTACCCGCGCGAGATGACCGTCGTTCTCCAGCACCAGTACTGGAACCTCAAGGTGATGGACACCTGGTTCGAGGTGGAGCTGTCCTTCGACAATATTCCGGAGAAATTGGTTATTCCCTACAATGCGATAAAGGGTTTCCTTGATCCTGCGGTTCAATTCGGATTGCAGTTCGAGGTGGTCGCGGTGGAAGAGCAGCCGGCGGAAACGCCGGCGGCGGAAGCGGACGGACAAAAATCCGCCGCCGCAAGCGACCAGACAGACGAGACGAAGCCTGAACCTGCTGGCGAAACCACGAAGGTTGTCTCACTTGATGCGTTCCGCAAGAAATAACCTCCTCGCCGCAGCGCTCCTCGGCCTGGGCACGCTCGCCCTGCTGCCTGCCGCGCTGGCGCAGAGTGCCGCCGACAAGGATGCGCTGGCCAACATGGCGAGCCAGCAGGTGCAGCCGGCCTCAACGGGTGGTCTGCCCTCCGACGCCTACAAGATCCCGGCCAAGAAACTGTTCGGCCGTCAGAAGCTGCCCGCCAACCTCAAGGCCCGCGCCATCGGCACCTATGCCAAGGGTTGCCTCTCCGGGGGCAAGGCCATTCCCATCAATGGCGACGCCTGGCAGGTGATGCGCCTGTCGCGCAACCGCAACTGGGGCCACCCCGACCTCATCGCCCTCCTCGAACGCCTCGCCAACGAGGCCAAGGCCGCAGGCGATTGGAACGGCCTGCTGGTCGGCGATATTTCGCAGCCGCGCGGCGGCCCCATGATTTCCGGCCACGCCAGTCATCAGATCGGTCTCGACGCCGACGTCTGGCTGACCCAGATGCCGGACCGCATTCTCAGCAAATCGGAACGCGAGAACATCTCCGCCACCATCGTGGTGAAGAACCGCAAGGAGATCGACCCCAAGGTCTGGACCGTCAATCACGCCAAGCTCATCCAGCGTGCCGCGAAGTATGACCGCGTGGCCCGCATCTTCGTGCATCCGCCCATCAAGGCTGAATTGTGCAGGTGGGCGACGGGCGACCGTAGCTGGCTGGCCAAGGTGCGCCCTCTCTACGGCCACAACTATCACTTCCACATTCGCATGAAGTGCCCGGAAGGCATGGCCGGCTGCAAGGACCAGTGGACGCCGCACCCCAAGGACGGCACCGGCTGTGGCGAAGAACTGGCCTACTGGATGAGCGACGTGCCGTGGAAACCGAAGAAACCGGACCCCAAGCCCGTCGATCCCAACAAGCCGAAGCCCAAGCCGCCGCCGCCCTTGACTCTCTCGGGCCTACCTGCTGAATGCCGCGCCGTTGTCGCAGCCGAGTGACAGGCTGCGACTTGCGAAGGCCCGCTGGGGGTGGGTTCCATGAGCCATGCAGCTACTGCCGGCGGCGAGACGAGCCCGAACCGCCTGAAGATTGCCTTCGCCACGCTCGGTGTTGTCTACGGCGACATCGGAACGAGCCCGCTTTACGCCATGCGCGAAGCTCTGCACCCGGTGGTGCGCGCCGGAGGTGATCTCCGCCTCGCCGTGCTGGGCGTCGTCTCTCTCCTGATCTGGGCCCTGCTCATCGTCGTGACGCTCAAGTATGTGATCATGCTGATGCGTGCCGACAATCGCGGTGAAGGCGGCATTCTCTCGCTCGTGGTGCTTGTGGAAACGTTGCTGCGCAAGAAGGGCGGACTCGTGCTCGCCCTCGGCATCATCGGCGCGGCGTTCTTCTTCGGTGATGCGATGATCACGCCTGCGATGTCCGTGCTCTCCGCGGTCGAGGGCCTCTCGGTCATCAACAAGGGTTTCGAACCCGTCGTCGTGCCGCTCACCCTCGCGATCCTGATCTCGCTCTTCATCTTCCAGTACAAGGGCACGGCGGGCGTGGCTTCGCTCTTTGCCCCGGTCACGATGGCGTGGTTCGTCATCCTCGGCATCATCGGCTTCATCCACATCTTCGACAATTTCGAAATCTTCCTCGCCCTCAACCCGTGGTACGGCTTCCGCATCCTGGTGGAACAGCCGGGGCTGGCGCTGCTCGTCTTCGGCGGCGTGTTCCTGGCCGTGACAGGTGGTGAGGCCCTGTATGCCGACATGGGCCATTTCGGCCGCACGCCGATCCGCATCGCTTGGGCCTCCGTGGTGCTGCCGTCGCTCATCCTCAACTATCTCGGACAGGGCGCCTTCGTCCTGTCCCATCCTGCCGCTGTCGCCAATCCCCTCTTCCTCATGACTCCGGCCTGGGGCCTCATTCCCTTTGTCATCCTTGCAACGGCCGTCACCGTCATCGCCTCGCAGGCCGTCATCACCGGCGCCTTCTCGATTGCCCAGCAGGCCATGTCGCTCGGCCTCCTGCCGCGCATGAACATCACCCACACCTCGGAAGAAGAACAGGGCCAGATCTACATCGGCCAGATCAACTGGCTCATTCTCTTCGGCGTGATGCTGCTGGTGCTGGTGTTCAAATCATCATCCAATCTCGCCTCGGCCTATGGCGTTGCGGTCAACACCTCCATGGTGGTGGACTCGATCCTCGGCCTCATCTTCTTCTGGAAGGCGCGTTCGCTGCCGCGCTGGTTCGCCATTCCCGCGCTCATCCTCATTCTCGCCGTGGAACTGACCTTCGGCATGGCCAATGCCTTCAAGATCGTGCACGGCGGCTACATGCCGGTGCTGATCGGCGCCACCATCATCCTGCTCATGGTGACGTGGCTGAAGGGCCGCATGCTGCTGGCCAAGAAGCTGGAAAAGGAATCGATCGAACTGGAGGGCCTGCTGCAATCCCTCGAACGCCGCGCACCGACCCGCGTCGCCGGGGCGGCCGTCTTCATGCAGACCGACATCCGCTACGCCCCCTCGGCGCTCATGCACAACCTCAAGCACAACCGCGTGCTGCACGACATTCTCGTCTTCATCTCCGTGGAAACGACCGACGAGCCGCGCAACGAGGGCGACCGCGTGACCTGCAAGCAGACGGCCCTGGGCGCCTGGATCGTCGAGGCCC
>CALMLK010000224.1 GCA_937868035.1 uncultured Alphaproteobacteria bacterium | reverse complement strand
CCGGGTCCATCTGCGGCACCGAGGAGAGCAGAAGCTCCGTATAGGCCGGATAGGGCGGGTTCAGCACTTCCGACTTCAGGCCCTGCTGCACCACCTTGCCCTTGTACATGACCACGATCTCATCCGAGATGGCGCGCACCGTGGCAATGTCGTGGGTGATGAAGAGGTAGGTGACCTTGGTCTCCCTCTGCAGCTTCATCAGCAGCTTGAGGATTTCCTCCTGCACGATCTGGTCCAGTGCAGAGGTGACTTCGTCGCAAATGATGATCTCGGGCTCGGCAGCCAGCGCCCGTGCGATGGAGATGCGCTGCTTCTGCCCGCCCGACATTTCGCCGGGATAGCGGTCGATGAAGTCTTCGCTGAGCTCAATGGACTCCAGCAGCTTGACGATGCGGCGATCCTTTTCTGCACCCGTGAGGCCCAGGTAGAATTCGAGCGGCCGTCCAATGATGTCGCGCACCGTCTGCCGCGGGTTGAGCGCCGTATCCGCCGACTGGTAGATCATCTGGATGCGGCGCAGCGTGTCGCGGTCGCGGTCCTGCAGGCGGGCGGGAAGGTCCTTGCCGTTGAAGGAAATGCGCCCCTTGGACGGCGGCAGCAGCCCCGTGATGGCGCGCGCCAGGGTGGATTTGCCCGAGCCGGATTCGCCCACCACGGCCACGGTCTTGCCGCGGGGAATGCGCACCGTCACGTTGTCCAGCACCTTCATGACGCCGGAGTAGCTGGCATCAACGTTGCTGACGGCCAGTGCGATGTCGTCGCTCTTCTCTTCCTTCTTCTCCAGCTTGCGCACCGCCCACAGCGACTTGGTGTAGTCCTGCGTCGGCGCCTTCAGCATGGCGCGGGTTTCGGCTTCTTCCACCAGGTTGCCGTAGCGCAACACCATGATGCGATGTGCCATCTGCGCCACCACGGCGAGATCGTGTGTGATGTAGATGGCGGCGGTGTTGAACTCCTCGACGATGCGCCGCATGGCCGCGAGAACTTCCACCTGCGTGGTCACGTCAAGCGCCGTTGTCGGCTCGTCGAAAATGATGAGGTCGGGACGGCAGGACATGGCCATGGCGGTCATGGCGCGTTGCAACTGCCCGCCAGAAACCTGGTGCGGATAGCGCCCGCCGATCGTGTCCGGGTTGGGAAGCTGCAGCCGCTTGAACAGGTCCTTGGCGTCGGCCTCGGCCGCGTTCCTTTCCATCACATGATGGTTGAGTGCGCTTTCCGTCACCTGCTCCATCAGTTTGTGGGCCGGGTTGAAAGACGCGGACGCACTCTGTGCCACGTAGGAAATGCGCGAACCCCACAGGTCGCGGAGCTTGTCCTGCGAGGCGTGCACGAGATCGATGCCGTCGAACATCACGGAGCCCGCCGTGATCTTGCAGCCGGGCTTGGTGTAGCCCATGGCGGCGAGGCCGAGCGTCGACTTGCCGGCACCCGACTCTCCGATCAGGCCCACGACTTCGCCGCGCTTCAGCGTGAGGTCGAGGCCCTTAATGATGGGATGCCACTTGTCGTCGGAGTAGCCCTCGATCTTGAGGCCCTTGATTTCGACGAGGGTCGAACCCTTGACGCGGGACTTGTCGGTTGTCTTGGTCTCACTTGTCATCGCGCAGCCCCGATGTCTTGTGCAGGAACCAGTCCACCACGAAGTTCACCGCCACCGTGAGCAGCGCGATGGCTGCGGCCGGAATGAGCGGTTGCGGACGGCCGAAGGTGATGAGTGTCTTGCTCTCGGCCACCATGGAGCCCCAGTCCGCCGTGGGCGGCTGGATGCCGACGCCGAGGAACGACAGCGCCGCGATGGTGAGGAAGACGAAGGAGAAACGCAGGCCGAACTCGGCGATGAGGGGCGGCAGGATGTTGGGCACGATCTCGCGCAGCACAACCCAGCCAAGGCCCTCGCCGCGCAACCGCGCCGCTTCAACGAAGTCCTGTACGGCAACCGAAAGCGCGGTGTTGCGCGCCAGGCGGAAGACGCGGGTCGAGTCGAGCACGGCGAGGATGAGGACGAGATTCAGGATCGTCTTGACGCCCTGGCTGAACACGCCCTGCAGGCCCGGCACTTGTTCAATGATATCGAAAGGCCGCATGGCGAGCAGCATGAGGGCGAAGATGAGCACCGGGATCGACATGAATACGTCGACGATGCGCGACAGGACCTGGTCAAGCACGCCGCGCGTGACGGCGGCGTAGATCCCCAGCACACCGCCGATGCTGAACGAGATGCACACGGTCAGGAGGGCGATGCCGATGGTGTTGCGGGCGCCATAGATCACGCGCGAGAACACGTCGCGGCCGATCTGGTCGAGGCCGAAGATGTTCTGCCCCGAAGCGGGCCCATAGGCCTTGCCCACGATCTGCGCCTCGCCATAGGGCGCTATCCACGGCGCGAAGATCGCGCAGACAAGATAGACGAGAATCACGGTCATGCCGAAGAGCGCGCTCGGCGGAGCCGATTTGAGGGTCCGGACAGCCGACTGCAGGAAAGTGCGGCGGCTGCGGATGGAGCGGATATCGGCGGGTTCCGTTGTCATTTGGGATGCAGCAGCCTGGGGTTGGTGACGATGGCGACGATGTCGGCGAGAAGATTGAGCAGGATGTAGGTCGCGGCGAAGATCAGCGCACAGGCCTGGGCCACGGGCATGTCACGGCTGCTCACTGAGTCGACCATCAATTGGCCGATGCCCGGATAGGTGAACACCACTTCGACCACCACGACACCGACCACGAGATAGGCGAGGTTGAAGGCGATGACCGTGGCGATGGGGGCCCAGGCATTGGGAAGGGCATGGCGCAGGATCACCTGCCAGCGCGACAGGCCCTTGAGCCGCGCCATTTCGATATAAGGGCTGGCGAGGAGCGAGATGATGGAGGCCCGCGTCATGCGCATCATGTGCGCGATGATGACGAGCGTCAGGGTGAGTGCGGGCAGGATGGCCTTGTGCAGGTGTTCGCCAAAGGGTGTGTTGGCGGAAATGGTGGAGAGCGGCGGGAACCAGCGCAGCTTCACCGCGAGGAAAAAGACGAGAATGTAGGCGACGAAGAATTCAGGCGAGGCAATGGTGGTAAGCGTGGCGGCGTTTGCCACCCGGTCAAACCAGGTGTTTCGGTACAACGCCGTGAGAAGGCCAAGCCCGAGCGCGAGGGGAACGGCAATGATGGCTGTGATGGCGGCAAGGAAGAAGGTGTTGTAGAGGCGCGGTCCGATGATGCCCGCCACGGTGCGCACGTTCTCCGAGCGCCAGCCGCCGGCGCCCGCAAATGACTTGCCGAAATCACCGCGAACGGCACCCGTCACCCATTCCACGTAGCGGGTGGTCGCAGGCCGGTCGAGGCCGAGGGAGTGATTGAAATTGGCAACGGCCTCAGGCGTGGCACCCTGGCCAAGGATGGCCTGGGCAAATCCGCCGGGCAACATTTCCAGCGTCGAAAAGATGATGACCGACACCGCGAGCAATGTCAGCAACCCCAATCCCAGACGCTGCAGCACGGTTCGAACGACCGGATGCATTGGCTCACTCCCCACTTTTCTTGGGCCGGTCTTCTGTGTCCCGGTCCATAAAATGCTAGCAGA
>CALMLK010000223.1 GCA_937868035.1 uncultured Alphaproteobacteria bacterium | reverse complement strand
GACGCACTCGTGCCCTTCGCGCGGAAGCAGGCGCAGGACGAGGCGGATGACAGTGAAGAAGATGTGGCGGACGACGGCGAAGAGGGCGAGGAGCGCAAGCGCCCGCTGAAGCTCGCCATCATCGGCCAACCCAACGCGGGCAAGTCCACGCTGGTGAATGCGCTTCTTGGCGAGGACCGGATGCTCACCGGTCCGGAAGCCGGGATCACGCGCGATGCCATCGTCAGCGACTGGTCCTGGAAGGGCCGCGCCATCAAGCTGTGGGACACCGCCGGCATTCGCCGCAAGTCGCGGGTGCAGGAGAAGATTGAAAAACTTTCCGTGGCCGATGCCCTGCGCGCCATCCGCTTTGCCGAATGCGTGGTCGTGCTGATCGACGCCACGTTGCCGATCGAGCGGCAGGACCTTTCGCTGTGCGACCTCGTGGGGCGCGAGGGACGGGCCGTGGTGCTGGCACTCTCCAAGTGGGATGCCGTGGAAGACAAGTCCGGCACGCTCCGCGAAGTCGAAAGCAAACTGGAAGACGTGCTGCCGGAAATTCGCGGCGTGCCCGTGGTGACGCTCTCGGCCAAGCAGGGCCGCGGCACCGACAAGCTGATGAAGGCCGTGTTCGATGCCGACCGGCGCTGGAACATGCGCGTGACCACAAGCAAGCTGAACCGCTGGCTGGAAGGGGCGCTGGAACGGAACGCGCCGCCCGCACCTTCGGGCCGCCGCATCAAGATCCGCTATGCCACGCAGGCCAATGCGCGGCCGCCCACGTTCGCGATCTTCGGCAACCAGCTCAACAAACTTCCGGAAAGCTATCTGCGCTATCTGATGAACGGCCTGCGCGCCGATTTCGGCCTCGACGGCGTGCCCATCCGCTTCGCCCTGCGCGGCGGCAAGAACCCGTACGAAGACAAATAGTTCAGAACTGCTTGAACAGGCCCTTGGCGTCGTATTTCCAGACGCCGCCGTTGTCGGTGAAGGCGGGCAGGCACATGTCGATCATCTGCAGCGAGACTTCTTCCGGCGTGGGAAGCGTCATGGGATCTTCACCCGGCATGGCGGTGGCGCGCATGCGGGTGCGGGTGGCACCGGGAGAGAAGCAGTTGGTGCGCACGTTTGTCGTCGCCATCTCGCCCGCGTAGGTGCGCATGATGGCTTCCAATGCTGCCTTGCCGACGGAATAGGGACCCCAATAGGGCGTGCACTTGAAGGCGAGACCTGAGGTGACGAAGATCACCCGTGCCCAGTCTGCACTGCGGAACAGGGGATCGAGCGAGCGGATGAAGCGGTAGTTGGAGGTGACATTCACATCCATGGCTTCCGCCCAGACCTTGGGGTCCACATGGGCCATGGGCGTGAGCTTGCCGAGGGAGCCGGCGTTGCCGATGAAGATGTCCAGCTTCTTCCAGCGTTCGAAGATGGCCGCGCCCAAGCGGTCGATGCCGTCATAATCGCGCACGTCGAGGGGCACGAGGGTGGCGGTGGAGCCGGCGGCGCGGACGGCGTCGTCCAGTTCCTCAAGCCCGCCCTGCGTGCGCGCCGTGGCGATGATGTGGGCGCCTTCGCGCGCCAGATGAACAGCGGTCTCGAAGCCGATGCCCCGTGAAGCGCCGGTGATGAGCGCGATCTTTCCGTCCAGCCGTTTGGTCATGAGGGTCAACCCGCTTCCGCCAGCAGGGAGAGCTGCTGCTTGGCGGCCTCGCCCACGTGATCCGTGAGGTGGGTGGGATATTCGCCGGTGAAGCAGTGATCGGTGAACTGCGGCTGGGCGTTGTTGCGGCCTTCATAGCCGGCGGCCTTGTAGATGCCGTCGACGGAGATGAAGGCGAGCGAAGTGACGCCGATATAGGCGCGCATCTCTTCCAGCGTATGTGTGGCGGCAAGCAGCGACTTCTGCTCCGGCGTATCGATGCCGTAGAAATCCGGGTGCGTGATCGGCGGACTGGCGATCCGCATGTGCACTTCCTTGGCGCCAGCCTCGTACATCATGCGCACGATCTTGACCGACGTGGTGCCGCGCACCACTGAATCATCGATCAGCACGATGCGCTTGCCCGCCACCACGGAGCGGTTGGCGGAATGCTTCAGCTTCACACCGAGCGAACGGATGGTCTGCGTCGGCTCGATGAAGGTGCGGCCCACGTAGTGATTGCGGATGATGCCCAGCTCGAAGGGAATGTTCAGCTCCTGGGCATAACCAAGGGCTGCAGGAACGCCGGAGTCCGGAACGGGTACAACCACGTCCACATCCGCCGGGGCCTCGCGGGCCAGTTGTCTGCCCATCTTCTTGCGCACATCATAGACTGAGCGGCCGCCGAGCACGGAATCGGGACGGGAGAAATAGATGTATTCGAAGATGCAGGGGCGGGCGGGCTGGCGCGGGAAGGGCCAATGGCTTTCAATGCCATCTTCCGAAATCACCACCACTTCGCCGTTCTCGATCTCGCGCACGAAGCGCGCGCCGATGATGTCGAGGGCGCAGGTTTCCGAACACAGGATGTAAGCGCCATTCAGTTCGCCCAGCATGAGAGGGCGGATGCCGAGGGGATCGCGCGCACCGATGAGCTTCTTGTTAGTGAGGGCGACGAGGGCATAGGCGCCTTCCACGCTGCGCAGGGCATCGATGAAACGCTCGATCATGCGTCCGCGTTGCGAACGCGAGACGAGGTGCAGCACCACTTCCGTGTCGGAGGTGGACTGGCAGATGGCTCCCTGCGTAATCAGTTCGCGCCGCAGTGTGAGACCGTTGGTCAGGTTGCCGTTGTGGGCGACGGCAAGGCCGCCCGCGGCGAGTTCGGCGAAGAGCGGCTGCACATTGCGGAGAATGGTTTCGCCCGTGGTGGAATAGCGCACGTGGCCGACGGCGGAGTCGCCCCGCAGACGGTCGATCACCTTCTGCGTGGAGAAGTGGTCGCCGACGAGGCCCATGCGGCGTTCGGCGTGGAAGCGGTTGCCATCGAAGGTGACGATGCCGGCGGCTTCCTGGCCGCGGTGCTGCAGGGCATGCAGGCCAAGGGCCGTGAGGGCCGCCGCATCGGCGTGGCCATAAATTCCGAACACGCCGCACTCCTCGCGCAGCGTGTCGCCATCAAGATCAAGTTCGTCAGTCGGCATCATGTGCGGGGTCTCACTGGTCGGAACCGCTGCCGCCCATGGCGGGCGGGTTGGTGGTGGTGGCACCGTCGATGAGGTTGTCGAGGCCTTGCTGCTGGCCGTTGTTCAACGTGCCGCCATCGGGCGTCACCGGCGCTTCAGGATTGGTGGGCAGCGCGGTCTTGGTGAGCGTGTCTGCAATATCGGGCGGCATGAGACTGATCAGCATGTTGCTCACGGTCTGGATCAGCGGCAGGGTCTGGGCGTTGCGGATCCAGTCCTCGTGCTTGTCGGGCGGATTGGCCCAGGAGTAAAACATGTAGGCGATGGCCACGAGGACAAGGCAGCGGGCAATGCCATAGATGAAGCCGAGGGTGCGGTCGAAGGCGCCGACGGAAGATTCCACAACCGAATCCGAAATCTTGACGCTGATGATCGAAACGATGATGAGCACCAGGATGAAGGCGGTCGCCGCGATCACGGCCTGGGCGATCTTGTCGTTGTTCACGTAAGGCAGGACGAGGTCAAAACCCGGCTTGTTCTGGAAGGCAAACCAGGCTGCCACGGCGGCGAGGCCCCAGGAAATCAGCGACAGAACCTCGCGGGTGAAGCCGCGCATCAGGGCCAGCAGCCCCGAAATCAGCATGATACCGAGAAGAATGAGATCGAGAACCTGAAAAGGCATGGGCCGGCGTCCTGGTGGGTCGGGAAATCGCGGCCCCTTATAGTGGCTAACTCGTTGCCGCGCTATGCGATTCTCCGCAGTCCCTTTGAACGGGAAGCAACCCATGCCACGAGGTCGGCGACAGTCGTGAGGCCCCGTGTGGAGAGGCCTTTTACGGTGAGCGCCTCGGCTTGTTCGGCGATGATTGCATCGCTCAGGCCGAGTTTCTGGGCCTCCTTGAGCCGCGCCTCGCTCTGGCCCACGGGCCGGATGCTGCCGGAGAGGGCGATCTCGCCGAAGAGCACGGTTCCATGAGGAATGATGGTGTCGGAGAGCGAGGAGAGCAGGGCTGCGGCGACGGCGAGGTCGGCTGCCGGCTCCTTCAGGCGCAGTCCGCCAGCCACGTTCAGGTAGACATCATGCTGGCCCAGGGACACGCCGGCGCGGGCATCCAGTACGGCGAGAATCATGGCGAGGCGATTCGAATCCCAGCCCACGGCGGTGCGGCGCGGCGTGCCGAGCGGCGAGGGCGAGACGAGGGCCTGCACTTCCACCAGCAGGGGGCGCGTGCCCTCCATGCCGGCAAACACGGCCGTTCCCGGCGAGGCGCGCTCGGAGGACCCCATGAACAGGCGCGACGGATTGGTGACTTCGCGCAGGCCGCCGTCCGACATTTCGAAAACGCCGATTTCATCGGTGGGGCCGAATCGGTTTTTCACGGCGCGCAGGATGCGGAACTGGTGGCCGCGGTCGCCCTCGAAATAGAGGACGGCGTCGACGAGGTGTTCCACGACCTTGGGGCCAGCGATCTGGCCATCCTTGGTGACGTGACCCACGAGCAGCACGCAGGCACCCTTCTGCTTGGCAAAGCGCACCAGCGCCTCCGAGCCCGCCTTGAGTTGCGAGACGGTGCCGGGGGCCGATTCGATGACCGGCGACCAGAGGGTCTGGATCGAATCAATGACGACGATGGAGGGCAGGGTGCCTTCGTTCAATGTGGCGATGATGTCGGACGTATTGGTTTCTGCCGCCAGCAGCACGGGCGCATCGTCCAGCCCGAGGCGCTGGGCGCGGAGCCGGACCTGGGCAATGGCTTCCTCGCCGGAGACGTAGATGACACGCTCGCCCTTCCGGGCCAGCGAGGCGAGGGCCTGGAGGAGGAGGGTGGATTTGCCGATGCCGGGGTCGCCGCCGATCAGCACGGCTGAGCCGGGCACGAAGCCGCCGCCCGCCACCCGGTCCAGTTCCGAGACGCCCGTTTCGATGCGGGGCGGGCTTGCCGTGTCGCCCTTCAGGGCATGAAGACGGGTGGCGCGGCCCTTGGGGAGGGCCTGGCCCTTGGCGCCAGCGGCAGGCGCCTCGCGGGCTTCTTCGATGATGGAATTCCATGAGCCGCAGCCGTCGCAGCGGCCGGTCCATTTCGTGTGGGTGGTGCCGCAGGACTGGCAGACGAAATCAGAGGAGACTTTGGCCATGGGCGCGCATACCACGGTACAGAGAGAGAACGCAATATCCACCAATTCCCCGACGGAAATGATTAGAACCGCTCTTGCTTGACCAAACGGTCAATTGGCGCTTGTGTGGCCCGCAGTCTGGCTCAGCCAGCGAAAACAATGCGTACATTGCGCCCCCGGCGCAAACACAAGGGAGCACGCACCAATGAAAACATTCAAGACACTCGCCCTGGCCTCGGTCTTCGGCCTTGCTGCTGCGGCCACGGCTTCGGCGGCCACGCTGGACGACGTGAAGGCCAAGGGCTTCGTGCAATGCGGCGTCAGCCAGGGGCTGATCGGCTTCTCCAACCCCGATGACCAGAACAACTGGACCGGCCTCGACGTGGATTTCTGCAAGGCGGTTGCCGCTGCGGTTTTTGGCGATGCCACCAAGGTGAAGTTCTCGCCGCTCAACGCCAAGGAACGTTTCACGGCCCTGCAGTCGGGCTCGATCGACGTGCTGTCGCGCAACTCCACCTGGACGATGAGCCGCGACACGACGCTGGGCCTCTCCTTCGCGGGCGTCACCTATTATGACGGCCAGGGCTTCATGGTGCCCACCAAGCTCGGCGTGAAGTCGGCGACGGAACTGAACGGTGCATCGGTCTGCACCCAGACCGGCACGACGACCGAATTGAACCTGGCCGACTACTTCAAGGCCAACAAGATGGAATACAAGATCGTCGCCTTCGAAAAGAACGAAGAAGTGCTCAAGGCCTATCAGGAAGGCCGTTGCGACGTTTTCACCACCGACCAGTCCGGCCTCTATGCCGAAGTGCTGAAGTTCCCCAACCCGGCTGACCACATGGTTCTGCCGGAAATCATCTCGAAGGAGCCGCTGGGCCCGGTCGTCCGCCAGGGTGATGCGCAGTGGTTCAACATCGTGAAGTGGACCTACTACGCGCTGCTCAACGCCGAGGAACTGGGCGTGACGCAGGCCAATGTGGAAGAGATGAAGGGTTCCGCCAATCCGGAAATCCAGCGTCTGCTCGGTGTCAACGTCAAGAACCCCGACGGCACGGACGCCGACAATGATTTCGGCAAGGGCATTGGCCTCGGACCGGATTGGGTCGTCAACATCGTCAAGGGTGTCGGCAACTATGGTGAAGTCTTCGAGCGCAACCTGGCGCAGTTGAAGATCGCACGCGGCAAGAATGCCCTGTGGAATCAGGGCGGCCTGCAATACGCCCCGCCGATCCGCTGATCGCCCGTGACATCGCCCGCCTCCCTCGTGGGGGCGGGCATCGTTTTCTCATGGCTTCAACACGCGGGCGGGACTGACCATGACCACGGCCGACGACAAGCGACTCACCTCCGCCCCGCCGAAGGGCAGCGGAATGGACTGGCTTTACAGCGCCAAGCTGCGCGGCTGGGTGAGCCAGATCGTGGTGCTGCTGCTGCTGCTCTGGGGCCTTTATGAAATCGTCCAGAACACGCAAGCCAACCTGGCGCGGCTGAACAAGCATTTCGGTTTCGATTTCCTCAGCCAGTCATCGGGCTTCGATCTTTCGACGTCCCTCATCTGGTATTCGTCGTCGTCCAATTATGCCCGCGCACTGCTCGTCGGCTTCTACAACACCGCGCTGGTGGCCGTGCTCGGCATCATCTTTGCCACGTTGCTCGGGTTCACCATTGGCGTGATGCGTCTCTCCAAAAACTGGATCGTGTCGCGCTTTGCGCTGGGCTATGTGGAGCTTGTGCGCAACGTGCCGCTGCTGGTGCAGATCTTCGCCTGGTATGCGCTGGTGCTGAAGCCCCTGCCAGGACCGAAGCAGGCCTATACGTTCTTCAACAGCAGCCTGTTCCTCAGCAATCGCGGTCTGCTTTTGCCGCATCCCAATTTCGCCGACGGCGCCTGGGCGGGGCTTGCCGGACTCGCCATCGCCATTGCGGGCGTTGCCATTTTCCGGCGCTGGGCCGCGCGGAAACAGGCGCAGACAGGCATCGCGACGCCGACGGTCGTTCCGTCCATCGCTGCCCTGATATTGCTGCCGGCCCTTGGGCTTCTCCTCGCGGGCTGGCCGCTGAGCTGGGACTTCCCGGAACTGGCGGGCTTCAACTTCCGCGGTGGCATGACGCTGGTGCCGGAATTCTTCGCGCTGTTCCTCGCGCTCGTCATCTACACCGCGTCATTCATCGCCGAGATCGTGCGCTCCGGCATCCTTGCCGTCAGCCACGGGCAGACGGAAGCGTCGCAGGCGCTGGGCCTTGATGGGAACCAGACGCTGCGCCTCGTCGTCATTCCACAGGCGATGCGCGTCATCATTCCGCCAATGGCGAGCCAGTACCTGAACCTCACCAAGAATTCCTCGCTGGCCGTGGCGATCGGCTTTCCCGATCTCATGTATGCGGGTGGCACCGTCAACAACCAGTCGGGCGCGGCGATCGAGGTGTTCTCGATCGTGCTCGTCGTCTATCTCGCAACAAGCCTGGTCACGGCCACGCTGATGAACTGGTTCAATGCACGCATGAAGCTGGTGGAGCGCTGACATGACCGGATTTGTGCGCACCGAAGACGCCCCAACGCTGCCTGCTCCCGCGGACCTCACCGGACCATGGGCGGCCGTCCGCAAGCGGCTGTTCCCGACGCCCATCAGCAGCGTGGCGGGCATCCTCATTGCCGCGCTGGTCTTCTGGGTGGTGTGGAACCTCATTGACTGGGCGGTCATCCGCGCAGTGTGGTCGGCACCGGATCGTGAATTGTGCAATGCGCCGGGAGCCGGCGCCTGCTGGCCCTTCGCCTTCGCCAAGTTCCATCAGTGGATGTACGGCTTCTTCCCCATGGAAGAGCGCTGGCGGGTGAACGTGGTCTATATCCTCGGTGTTCTCTCGATGGCGGCCCTGCTCATTCCCTCCGTGCCCGGCAAGCCGTGGTCGGCGCTGTTCTTCTTTGTCGTCTATCCCATCATCACCTTCGTGCTCTTCGTCGGCGGCATGTTTGGCCTTCCGTTTGTGGAAACCACGCAATGGGGCGGGCTGATGGTGACGCTGGTACTCTCGGTCACATCCATGGTGGTCTCGGTGCCGCTCGGCATCCTGCTGGCGCTGGGGCGGCGCTCGACCATGCCCATCGTGAGCCTGCTCTCCACCATCTTCATCGAAGTGGTGCGCGGCGTGCCACTGGTGCTGGTGCTGTTCATGGCCGCCAACATGTTCCCGCTGTTCATGCCGCCCGGGGTCAATCCCGACAAGCTTCTCATTGCAATTGTCGGCATGGCGCTGTTTGCCTCGGCCTACATGGCGGAAATCATCCGCGGCGGACTGCAGGCGATCCCCAAGGGGCAATATGAGGGCGCGCAGGCGGTGGGGCTTTCCTACTGGAAGATGATGGGACTCATCATCATGCCGCAGGTGATCAAGATCGTCATTCCCTCGATCGTCAATCACTTCATCAGCCTGTTCAAGGACACGAGCCTTGTCACCGTCGTCGGCATCCTCGACCTGCTCGGCATGGTGCAGACGGGATTCAACGACGCCAAGTGGGCGAGCGCGCAGACCGGCAACACCGGCTACTTCGTGCTCGCATCCATCTACTGGATGTTCTGCTTCGGCATGTCGCGCTATTCGCAATTCATCGAGCGCAAGCTCGCCACAGGCACCAAGAGGTAATCCATGGCAACTCCGGAACAACCCGCTGTCGCGCTCAGGGGTGTCAACAAGTGGTACGGCCAGTTTCACGTGCTGCGGGACATCAACCTCGAGGTGGCGAAAGGCGAACGCATCGTCATCTGCGGACCCTCGGGCTCGGGCAAGTCCACCATGATCCGCTGCATCAACCGGCTGGAGGAACACCAGCAGGGCGACATCTCCGTGGATGGCATTCCGCTCACCAACAACCTCAAGAACATTGACGAGGTGCGGCGCGAAGTCGGCATGGTGTTCCAGCACTTCAATCTGTTTCCGCACCTCACCGTGATGGAGAACTGCACGCTGGCGCCCATCTGGGTGCGCAAGATGCCCAAGGCGGAGGCAGAAGCGCTGGCGATGAAATATCTCACCCGCGTGAAGATTCCAGAGCAGGCGCTGAAATATCCGGGACAGCTTTCCGGTGGCCAGCAGCAGCGCGTCGCCATCGCACGGGCACTGT
>CALMLK010000222.1 GCA_937868035.1 uncultured Alphaproteobacteria bacterium | reverse complement strand
CGGTCACGAAACGACGGGGGCCACCACCTACACCAAGGCCGAAATCCAGAACCTCCTCGCCTGGATCGACAGCAATCCGGGCGAACACCATGCCATGCTCGACGCAACGTCGCTTCTCGGCTCGATGCCCTGGGGCGATGACCTGGTGAAGCAGGTGACGGAGAAGTGCTGCTTCTTCATGCCGTTCCAGAAAGCGATCGGCGGCATTTCCGGCTATTTCGTCATTTCCTTCACACCGCAGGCGCTGGCCCTTGTGGAACGCAACGCCAAGGCGCCGCTCGCGGCCATTCCCCGCCAATTGAAGCTTGCCACACCGCTGGACCAGAAGAAGCCGCTCTCGGGCGAGCGCAGCGTCAACATCGGTCCGTTCTACGATCCCGTTGGCGACAAGATGCTGGGTGGCGTCATCAACACCTTCTCGACGCTCGCCTTCGCCGAGACCACCTTCGGCCTGCAGCGTGTGGCCAAGATGATCGGCCCCGTCGCCACCATGAATGCGCGCTCGGTTGCCAATCGCGCGGCGCTGAACACCTGGATTGCCGGACAGTCGCTGCTGCAACTGGGCGTGACCGAAGCCGAACGCCGCGGCGCTGCCGTGACACTGCTCCGCGTCAATGATGCGGACATCACCGATGCCGGCATTCACGCCCGCATCATCGCGCGCTCCAAGCAGTTGCTGGGCGTCGAAGGCCTCACCCATCCGAACGGCGCGCGCGAAGCGGGTCTCGACGTCGCCCGCTATGTCAACGCCTTCCCCGGCACGCCTGGCGACTACCGCGCCTGGATCGGCGGCATTCGCGAGGCCTCCGACATCACGGCCCTCGCCGAAAACCTGGCCTATGCCTATTTGCGCGCCAAGGCTCTGGTGCTCGAAGAAGAAATGGAGAAGCTGGGCCACCGCATTCCTGCGCCGAAGAAGCAGGCGGCACTTTCCCGCGCCGACGATCCCAAGCGCGCCTACAAGGTGCTGATCGCCGATCTCGTCGGACTGCGCTTCGACAAGAAGGGCAAGCCTGATCCCGCGGACGTGAAAGCCCACATCGAAAGCCGCGGTGGCAGTTTCCACCTCGGTCCGCAGTCGCCCAGGAAAGCCTATGCGCCGGGCATTCACTTCTTCTACATGCCGGACCTTTCGACCGAGGCGGAAATCCTGCCCCTCACCAACAAGGGCCAGTATGACGCGGTGATCGCCGCTGCAACCTTCCTTCCGAAGGACGCGCAGTTCCCGCTGGGTGGCGTGCGCATTGGCGCCGGCACCGGCAACATGGCCTGTGGCTCGTGGGGTGGCGGCAATGGTGCAGGCGGCGTGGCACCGCTCATGAACACGCCGAGCTTCAACAGCCGCGCCACCGCGCAGATGACCATGAAGGCGCTGCTCAAGGTGATGCCCGACCTCGATGTGGAGACGCTGCACAAGCGCTCCGCCGCAGGCAAGTTCGACACCGGCAAGGACCTGAAGGATTTCCCCACGGAGAAGCTGGAAGGCAAGACCATGGCGATCATCGGCTATGGCAACATTGGCCGTGAAGTGGCTCATCTTGCTGCAATTTTCGGCATGCATGTGAAGGTTCACGCGCGCCCGCGCCACAAGGTGTGGATCGAGTCGGAAGGCTTCACCTTTGCGCCGACGGCGGAAGATGCGGCGGCCGGCGCGGACGTCATCAGCGTCCACACGGGCCTTGGGCCCCTGGATGCGAAGACGAAGACCTTCGCCAATGCCGGCGTCATCAGTGCGGCAATCCTCGGCAAGCTCAACAGGAACGCCATCCTGCTCAACTATGACCGCGGCGAATGCGTTGACGTGAAGGCCCTCGACAAGGCGATGAAGAGCGGACAGGTGCGCTACGCCGCCATCGATGCCGACCTCTTCAAGTCGGGTGCCAAACTGTCGGGACCGCTCGTCCCCTATTTGCCGCTGGCGAAAAAGTACAAGGGCCGCATCGAACTGCTGCCGCATGCGGCCGCCGATACCGAGCACGTCTCACGTGTCGAAGGCGCCAAGCAGGCCGTTGACCAGATCTTCGACGTCATCCAGTTCAAGCGCGTGCGCAACCTGAAGGGCGACCTGCCGGAAGGCTTCGTCAATGCCGGTCCGTCGACGGTGAGCGGCGTGGGCCGTGTCACCCGCAACGACCTTGCGGCGGCGGTGGCGAACAAGCGGGCGCTTGCCGATGTGCGTGGCCTCGCGGAGGAGGTGGCCGCCATTCTGGCTGGTCTCGATTCAACGTCGCAGGCCGACATGACGAAGCTGCAGATGGAACGTCACGGCGCGGCCCTGCTGAAAGCCTCGAACGCCTTGCAGACGAAGATGCGCGCGCTCGGACTCGAAGGTCCGTTCTACGGCGACTGAGGGCTCACGCTCCACACTCCATGCCGGAGCTTTGAGAGTGAACGTGGCTACGCGCTGCCGATGAGGATCCC
>CALMLK010000221.1 GCA_937868035.1 uncultured Alphaproteobacteria bacterium | reverse complement strand
GGCCCCCGGCGGCACGGATACTGTTTCGCATCTGCTGCACGCGACCGGTCCCACCTACGTCACGCTGAACGTCAAGGAAATGTCCAAGTCGGAGCGCCTGCCCGATGTGGGCAAACGGGCGATCACATCCGGCAGCGGATACATCGTGGATGGCTCCGGCCTCGTGATGACGGCGGCCCATGTGGCCGTGGCCCAGGGCAATGAAATCCAGGCGCGGGCCGGCAACGGGCGGATCTATTCCGGCAAGGTGATTGCCATCAACCCGTCGAACGACATGGCAATCATCAAGCTGCGCGGCTTCACCGGACCTGCCGTTCATCCCGCCATGCCGGGCTGCGTGGCGCCCAATGAACTGGTGTTCACGCTGGGCCGCCCGCATGACCAGAGCGACACGGCCCGCATCGGTGAACTGCAGGGCCGCCACTTCGGCCGCGCGGTGGCCTATGGCAAGTTTGGCTATCCGGATGCGCTGGTGCTGAAGATGGGCACGCAGAAGGGCGAATCCGGTGGCCCCCTGTTCGACCGCAACGGAAACCTGATCGGCATGGTGGTGAGCACGCTCACGGACGCCAATGGCAACCTCATCAACCTCGCCCATGCCATTCCGGCGACGGCGCTTGCGAAGTACCTGTGCTCTCAAACGCGTTGCCCCGCACCTTGGGCGACGCTGGCGCAGGCCTCTGTCGACAGTTGCGACAGACTGGCCAGCCAGTAGCGTTCAGGCGGCCGGGAAAAGCCCCTCGCCCAATTGATCCTGAATGACCTGAAGATGTGACTGGTAGCGCTTCCAGTTGCCAACCGATCTGGCGTTGATGGGGTTGCGCGCCTGCACGAGGCTCGCCGTCGCGATGCGCTGTTCGCCACGCTCCGGATAGAGGCAGTCCTCTTCCCACTCCAATCCGCAGAATGACAGGAGGCCAGCAATGGTGTCCTTCGGCTCCGTCACCAGCTTTTCGTAGTGCAGCGGATGGATGCGGTCGGGAATGACCTTGTACCAGTGTTCCATCAGGCGGCGGTATTCGGCGAAGTACGGCAGGAAGCGCTCCGGGCTGTCGAAGTAGCTGTGCGCCGCCAGAAGCCGCGCCTTGTAGCCCGAGAGGAAATTGTCCGCGGGGTTGCGGAAGACGTGGATGATGTGGGCGCCCGGAAAGAAGGCGGCAATGGCGCCGCAATGCAGGAAGTTATGTGGCAGCTTGTCCACCACGCGGTCCTTGCCGGGGCAGAGAAAGGCCATGGTGGCTTCGATGTCGTGCAGGCGCTCGCGCAGAACCTTGCTGCCCACCTGCTTTGCCACGGCGAGAAAATCGCTGAAGGGCCTGTTGTTCATCAGCACGAACTGCAGGTGCCCGAGGATGCTCAATTCGCCCGCACCGCCCACCTTGCTGTGCGAAGACAAAATCTTTTCGGTGAGTGTCGTGCCTGAGCGCGGCAGGCCCACGACGTAGATCGGACGGAAATTTTCAACCTCCGCCAGTTCACCAAGCTCGGCGATGGTCTGCGGCGTGAAGCCTGCAATCATGCCATCCACGACGTAACGGAAGGACGGCACCATGTCGCGTCCGGCGCGGGCGGCGTTGCTTTCGGCGATCAGGGCGTATTCGCCTTCGTAATCCTTCATGGCCGCGCGGCAGCGGGCCTTGGCGCTCAGCAGGACGAAACGCTTCTCGCCATCGTTGGCGTGGCGGCGGATTTCATCATCCAGCAAAGCGTATTCGGGGCTGCCCTCGGGAAAGGCTGCGAAGGCCGAAAGGCGTCCGAGGGCCGCGGCGCGGGCCTTGTCGTCGTTCAGCAGCGGACGGAGGATGGCCGCAGCCTCTTCGGTGCGGCCCACTTCCACCAGGGCCTGCGCCCAATCGAGCCGCACGCCATTGGCCACGGGTTCAGGCAAGCCGATCTTCATCACTTCCTCGAAGTGCCGGACGGCTTTGTCGAAGCGATTGATCGAAGAGTAGAAGACCGCCAACGTCCACGGAATGATCGAGAGCTTGGGATTGATGTCCCTCGCCCGCATGAGGTTCGATTCCGCCTCGCGGATGTGGCCGGTGTCCAGCAGCGCCCTGCTGTAACGGATGAGAAAATCGGCGTTGCGCGGTTCGATCTGCACGGCCTTGCGGAGGAACGGCAGGGCCTCGTGCTGGCGGTTCGTCGCGCCCAGCCCGTGCCCCACGCAATAGTTCGTGGCGGCCAGCCGCGGCTCTGCCCGGTGCAGCGCTATGGCAAGGTCCAGGCCCTCCTTGAAGCGGGCCTCCGAATAGAGCCGCATGATGGCCCGGGCTTCCGCCTCGACGTTCACTGGCATTTCACACTGATCCTTCCGCCCCACCGGTGATGACGGGGGCGATGGGCGGGGCTTACCGGAGGTACGTGGCTCAGGGCAACAGGACGGTGGAACCCGTCGTCTTGCGGGATTCGAGGTCGCGGTGGGCCTGGGCGGCGTCGGCCAGCGCATAGCGCTGGTTGACGGGGATTTTCACCTTGCCCGACTTCACGATCTCCACCAGATCATCGGCCGTCTCGCGGAAGTCTGCGTCGGTGGCCGTGTAGGACATGAGCGTCGGCCGCGTGACGTAGAGGGAACCCCGCGCCGCAAGGAGGCCGAGGTCGAAGGCCTTCACAGGCCCAGAGGCATTGCCGAAGCTCACCAGAAGGCCGCGCGGCCTCAGGCTGTCGAGCGAAGACATGAGCGTGGCCTGGCCGACGCCATCATAGACCACAGGCACGCCTGCGCCGCCGGTGATCTCGCGGACACGTTTGGCAACGTCTTCCGTCGAGGAATTGATGACGTATGTGCAGCCATGAGCCTTGGCAATCTCCGCCTTGGCGTCGCTGCCCACGGTGCCGATCACCTTCACGCCAAGGGCATGCGCCCATTGCGACAGGATGAGGCCGACGCCCCCTGCTGCGGCGTGCAGCAGGATCGTCTCGCCGCGCTTCACCTTGTAGGTGGCGCGCAGCAGATAGCGCACGGTCATGCCCTTGAGCATCATGGCGGCTGCGGTTTCGTCGCTGATGGCCTTTGGCAGCTTCACGAGGCGGTTGGCGGGATAGTTGCGGGCCTGGGCATAGGCGCCAAGCGCGCCCGTGCCATAGGCCACACGGTCCCCCACCTTCAGGCCCTTCACGCCGGGGCCAAGGGCCTCAACGACACCCGCGGCCTCCAGGCCAATGCCGCTGGGCAAGGGAACGGAGTAAAGCCCGCTCCGGTGATAGGTATCGATGTAGTTGAGGCCAATGGCGGTATGACGCAGCCGCACCTCGCCCGCAGCAGGGGGTGCAAGCGTCACATCAACGAAGCGGAGAACCTCTGGTCCTCCCGTCTGCTCAAAGCGAATGGCCTTCATGCTGTCTCCGTGCGGTGTTCGGTCTGGATCAGATTGGCGAGGGCATCGCGCAGCTTGTCGAAGCCCATCTCCTCAAGGGGAATGATGCGCACGTCAAGCACGGCGGCCTTGCCCATGAGGCTGTTGTAGCGGGCCACGCCCCTCACCTCGTCGAACAGGTCGGTGGACACGAGGATTGCCACCTTGTCACCGGCACGGCCGAAATGATCAATCAGGTTGTCGGCTTCATGCACGGCATCCATCAGGCGGTTGCGGTGCTTGCGGTCCTGCATGTCGAGTTGGGAGCGAAGCGCCTTGCAGGACACAAAACCAAGCCGGTCGCCTTCGCGCATGATCAGGTCGATCTCGTTTTCGCCGCTGTAGCCCTTGACCGACCACCCCACCACCTGACCGAAGAGCGCTTCGTCTGCGCCTGCAGCGATGGCGGCAAGCCATGCCAATTCCTCAAGCCAGCCTCCCGAAAGATAGCGCCGTCCCTGGGCCTCGCAGACCTCATGGCCACGGTCCTCGCGCAGGATAATGCCGTGGTTCAGCAATTCGTTCACGAGCGCATGACCTTCCGGAGACAATGTTTCCGGGATGATTTCGACATGACGCAGGAACGAATCGGTATTGCGCAGGATCCGGTCGCGCACTTCTTCGAAGACGCGGTAATTGGACGAAATGATCTGGGTCATGTCGCCACGTTCGCGCACCGCCTGCAATTCCGGCGGCTGGCCCTTCAGCCACGCATTGCGGCCTTTCAAAATGCTTTCAATCGTCGGCCCGGTCATGGCAAACTCATGCCCGAAATCACGGCAATTTCCTAGTGACAGGTTGCAACAATGACTTACCCCATCTCTGAACTTGTGGCGCGCGTGGAAGCGCCGCCCATCGCCGAAGCCATGAGCTGGGTGCGTCAAGGCCCGCGCAACCGCGATCTCATCAACCTGTGCCAGGCGGTGCCGAGCTACCCCCCGGCGGAAGAGCTGCAGGTGGAATTCGGCCGCATCGCCCGCGAGCCCGGGACGGGCGGCTACACCGACATCTACGGCCTTGCAGCTTTGCGTGCGGCCTATGCGGCTCATCTGGGTGCGGACTATGGAGCGGTGGTTCCGGCCGATCATGTGGCGATCACGACGGGATGCAACCAGGCCTTCGCTGCGGCCGTGATGGCGGTGGCACGCGCCGGAGATGAGGTCATCATTCCGGTGCCCTATTATTTCAACCACCAAATGTGGCTGACGATGCTGGGAATCGGAATGAAGACGATACCGGCCTTCGCCGAGAATCGCAGCCATCCCTCGGTGGAAGATGCGGCAGCGGCGATCGGGCCGCGCACCAAGGCCATCGTGCTGTGCACGCCCAACAACCCCACGGGAGCGATTTATCCCGCCGATGTGATCAGCGGGTTTTTCGAATTGGCCAAATCGCACGGCATCGCGCTGATCCTCGATGAAACCTACAAGGACTTCCGGCCCCATGCCGAGCCGGCCCACGGCCTGTTTCAGCGCGCGGATTGGCAGGACACGCTGATCCAGCTCTACAGCTTCTCGAAGGTCTATGCCCTGGCGGGTTACAGGCTTGGCGCGATGACGGCAGGCCCGGGGCTGTTGTTCGAAGCGGCGAAGGTTCTGGATTGCATGACCATCTGTCCGCCGCAGATCACACAGCATGGCGTGATCTATGCGTTGCGTGAACTCAACGACTGGAAGCGCGGCAAGCTGGAGATGATGGCGGGGCGGCTGGCGGCCATCCGCGACGCCTTTGGTTCTACAGGACTTGCCTACAAGCTGCTGAGCAGCGGGGCCTACTTCGCCTATGTCCGGCATCCGTTCCGTGGCGAGGCTTCGAAGTCAGTCGCCATGCGTCTGGCGCAAGAGTACGATGTCCTGTGTCTCCCCGGCTCCATGTTCGGACCGGGCCAGGAGGATTACCTGCGCCTGGCCTTCGCCAATGTGGACGCGAAACTGATGGCTCCACTTGTGGAGCGGCTTGTCGCGACACAGGTGCGATGAACCTTCGGTTATAAATTCGCACCGGACACAATCACAGGTGCATGCGCCTGCAGCCGGGATGCGTGTGAGTACTTTACTCATAGATGGAACTGTGAGTAGCGTCGCGGCGTTTCCTTCCCGTTGGAGGAATTTCATGGCGCGGGACCGTATTATCCGCCTGCAAATCATGCTCGACGACGAGGAAATGCAGGCCATCGAAAACTGGCGATTCAAAACGCGCATGCCGAGCCGAGCCTCGGCGGTGCGGGAATTGTTGCGCAGAGGGTTGACATCTGAGGGTTTCAAACTGGCCAACGCCGGTGGTGCTTCGGACACCTATGGTGTCGTCAATACGCCTGTTCCAGACGAAACCACCTGACTCTGCGTGACTGACTGTTAGTCATGGATGGCCAAGTCACACAACACCCCCTGTCCGTCGTCTGCACCATAGTGGCCATTACCTCACGTTGATCAGTGTGCGGATTGCTTCTTTTCGCGATAGGCGCATGGTGACCACATACAGAGAGGTCGCCATGAAAATCACCCTCAGCAATGAAATGCTCACCACCATCTCCAACGAAGTGCAGAAGACCCGCGAATGCGGCGCTGTGCTGGAAGTGGAAAAGATCGCCGACGAGATTCGCCGGCGGCATATCGACGACAACGTCGCGCTTGAGGACGTGATCGAAGCACTTGTCTCGATCGCGGGCTCCACGATGCCGATCAAATTCGGCATGGACTCCGCCGTCACGCTGCAAGAGCCCCGTTTCCTGCACCAGGCCCAGTCGTGCCAATGCAGCACGTCCGCGGGGGAATGAGGGATGGCGGAGACGGAGGGATTCGAACCCTCGATACGCCTTACAGCGTATGACGATTTAGCAAACCGTTGCCTTCAGCCACTCGGCCACGTCTCCGGTGCGCGGGCTTTTGCCGTGATTTGATTGTGTGCGCAAGCGCTTCATCGCAACTGCGCGACAATCGTCCGCACAGCACGGGCGTCCCCGAAAAAGGGGCCATTCTAGAGTGTTTCTAAATGCCGACTATTTTACTCGGACTTATTGACAGAAACTGATTCACCGTTCATGGAGTGCCCGCAACACTTTGCGGAGATGACCCCCATGTTCAGGACCCTCGCCTTTTCCATTCTCGCGCTTTGCAATGCCGCCCTCGCCTCTTCCATCGCGAACGCGGAAGGCGTGGTGAATGTCTATTCGTACCGGCAGCCGCAATTGGTTGAGCCCTTGTTCAAGGCCTTCCAGGAGAAGACGGGGATTGAGGTGAAGATGGTCTTCGCCGAGAAGGGCCTCATCGAGCGCATGGAGCAGGAAGGCGAATTGAGCCCGGTGGACGTGCTCCTGACCGCAGACGTCGGCCGCCTGGTGGAAGCAGCCGACAAGGGCCTGGCGCAGGCCGTGACCTCTGATCTGATCACCAGCAAGGTGCCGGCGGCGTTGCGGGATCCGGCAAACCAGTGGTTCGGCCTCACCATGCGCGCCCGTGTTGTCTATGCCTCCCGCGAGCGGGTGAAGCAGGATGCGATTTCCTATGAAGAACTGGCGGATCCCAAATGGAAGGGCAAGCTGTGCACGCGGCCCGGCGACCACCCCTACAATCTGGGCCTCGTGGCCGCGATGATCGCTGAGCGCGGTGAAGCCGCCACCAAGACGTGGCTGGAAGGGGTGAAGGCCAACCTCGCCGTCAAGCCCAACGGCAATGACCGCGCGCAGGCGCGGAGCGTTGCCGCGGGCGAATGCGACCTCGCGATCGCCAATACCTATTACATGGGCCTGATGATGACCAACGAGAAAGAGCCCGAACAGAAGGAATGGGCTGCCGCATCGCGCATCATCTTCCCCTCCTCGCCAGAGATGGGTACCCACGTGAACATCTCTGGCATGCTGATGGCGAAGCATGCTCCCGACCGGGACAACGCGCTCAAGCTGATGGAATTCCTGGCGAGCGACGAATCACAGGCGCTCTACGCCAGCCAGAACTTCGAATATCCGGTGAATCCCGCCATCAAGCCGTCGGACATCGTAGCTGGCTGGGGCAGCTTCCAGCCCGGCAGCGTGAACCTGCTGGATGTGGCGCGGAACCAAAAAGCCGCGGCAAAGTTGATCAATGAGGTTCATTTCAACGATTGAGCACGGCTGCACCCTCTCTGGCAGGGTTAACCAAATCTTCTGGCATGGCGGGCAAGATCGTGCGAAACAGTGCTTGAGGAGTGCCATCATGCGCACGTTTGTAAAGTCGGGTTTGGTGTTGGCTGTTCTGGCAGGTTTTGCTGCCGTGCCGGCTGCTGCCTATGAGAACTTCATTCCCATGGGCACGGGCTATTCGTCGGAGGTCGACAGCGTTCCGGCCTTTGGCTCCGAACGTGGCCAGGTGAGCGTCACCACGGATGTGCTGGAAACCGAGGTCTACCGCAAGAACCATGAGAACGCGGAGCTGGACAGCCAGCGCCGGGTGTTCCAGTCGGGCAATGAAATCCAGGAAGACCCGAACTTCATCGATTACTGAGGCATCCCTGCCCCATCCCCTGCAAGCCCGCGGATATTTCTCGCGGGCTTTTTATTTTGGAGATCAGTGGAGGGTCATCCAGGCGCGGGCCTGGCGCTGGGCTTCGGCAACTTCGCCGGCCGACATTTCGCGGGCGAGTTCGCAGCGGTATGACTTGGCGTTCTCATTGCCTTTGAGAGCCGCAAGGTTAAACCACTTGTGGGCTTCCACATAGTTCTGCGCGACGCCACGGCCGAAGCAGTACTTGAGGCCCATGGCCAGCAATTCCTCGGCAGAAGCCGAATGCGGCACGGCGTTGGTGAAGACGGTCTCGATTGAATCCCAAATCATGTTCTGTCCCTCTGTTTGACGCGCAGGCCCTGTTTTTTTTGGATCCTGCCGAGTGCCACCCACCGTGGCGCCTCATGACCATGACTTTGCCGTGCCCGCAAAAACGCGGGCTTAAGCGGCGTGTTTAAGGAAACTTGAAGCGGGCGACGCGGGTGCGTGGTGAAGGGAAAATGAATCCAATGCGATTCAATAGCTTGCCACTGGATTCAAGAAGCGTTCACCACCTTGCCTTGACGGCTTGTTCACCACAGGCGGAAGAACGGCCTTACTGCACGTCCACGCCCAGCGTCATCACGATGGGATAGTGGTCAGAGCCGGAGGGCTTGCCGATCTGCTGCTTCGCCAACACACGAATGCCCTGGGTGGCAAAGATGTGGTCGATGGCGAGTTGCGGCAATTCCACTGCGGATGGCCAGGTGGGCAGCTCGGTCAGGCGGTTCATGCCCAATCCCTGCTCCACGATTCCCGTCACCCGCGAAAACGGCGTGGCGTTGAAGTCGCCCATCATGATCATCTTGCCGGAGGCGGATTCGAGGTGGCGCACCAGCGCATCAACCTGATGCAGCTGGGCGCGGGAATGGGGGAAGCGCGTGGTGTGCACGCCATAGACCGTGAGGCCCTGCAGCGGGCCTTCCATGCGGGCGCTGATCATCGGCGGGCCTTCCCAGTTGCCCTTCGCTTCCAGCTGCGTCAGGGGGAACTTGGACAGGATGGCGAGGTGGCAGTTCCATTCCATCGCGCAATCCACCTGATAGGGATAGAGCGACTGCAGGCGGGGCAGCAGCACTTTCTTCTCTTCGGTAAATTCGATCAGCGTGATGACATCGGCATCCAGCCGCCGGATTTCGGCTTCCATCGCGTCGAAATCCTGGTTGCGGAAGAAGAGATTGAAATGGGCGACGCGCAAGGCTTTTTCGCCGGGATTGAGCGTCCAGGGGCCTGCGGCGATGGCGCCGACGCTGGATTGTGCCCACACGCCGTAACCCACGCACATGAGGATGGTCAGGACCATGCCGGCAAAGGCCTTCCGCTTGGGAAGGAAGGTGGCGAAGACGAAGGCGCCCGTCATGAAGAAGGCCTGCATGGTGAACTGGGCGAAGACGTCGAAGGCGGGCCAGATCTGTCCCAGGCGGCCCGCGAGCACGGCCATGACGCCAAGCGCCAGCCCAATCAGCGCCCCGCTCCACTCGACGTGGCGGTTGCGCTTCTTCGGGGGTTTGACCGGTTCCAGCTTCACCAGAACCAGATCAGGGTCCAGCTCGGAAATTTCGGCGAAAAGATCGTCACTCTTGCTGTTCAATGCCACGCACCTGAAATCGGCCCCCGATTCCGGATGGTCTTACACCAAACGGCTCTCCAAGGGCAAAAGCTGTTCGGGCGTGGCAAAGCCGGGCATGGCCTCGATGCGCTTTTTCCAGGCCGACACGTGGGGATAGTGGTTCAGGTCGACGTTGGCATCCGGGCAGAAACGGATGACGCTGTAGATACCCACGTCGGCCGCCGTGGGCTTCTTGCCCGCGATCCATTCCGACTTGGTCAGTTCGCCCTCCAGCACGGCAAGCGCTGCCTTGGCCTCGGTGTCGTACATCACGCGCACCTCATCACCGAACTGACGGAAGCCGCGGTTGCGGGCACGGAGGCGATAG
>CALMLK010000220.1 GCA_937868035.1 uncultured Alphaproteobacteria bacterium | reverse complement strand
CAAGGGCGCCCGCACCCGGGGTGCCCGCATTCTTGAACATACGGCCGTCACGAAGATCATCGTGGAGCAGGGCCGGGCTGCGGGTGTGATGACCGGCAAGGGCGAAATCCGCGCCAAGAAGGTCGTGATCTGCGGCGGCATGTGGTCGCGCGATCTGGCAGCTACGGCAGGCGTGGCGCTGCCGCTCCATGCGGCTGAACATTTCTATATCGTGACAGAGCCCGTGGACGGCTTGCCGCGCAACCTGCCGGTGCTGTTCCTCGGCGATGAGTGGACCTACTACAAGGAAGACGCGGGCAAGTTGCTCGTCGGCTTTTTCGAGCCCAACGCCAAGCCGTGGGGCCAGGCGGGGATCCCCGAAAGCTTCTCCTTCGATGCGTTACCCGAAGATGTGGAGCACATCGCGCCCTATCTGGAACAGGCGACGCGCCGCGTGCCCGTGCTGCAGAAGACCGGCGTGCAACTGTTCTTCAACGGCCCCGAGAGCTTCACGCCCGACGACCGCTACCTGCTCGGCGAAACGCCAGAGGTGCGCGGGCTGTTCTGCGCCACGGGCTTCAACTCCATCGGCATTCTCTCGTCAGGCGGCGTGGGCAAGGCGCTTGCAGACTGGATTCGCGATGAGCACCCACCCATGGAACTCATGGACGTGGATGTCCGCCGCATGCAGAGCTTCCAGGTCAACCGAAAATATCTCGAAGAGCGGACAACGGAAACGCTGGGCCTGCTGTTCGACATGCATTGGCCGTCGCGGCAGTTCGTGACGGCGCGTGGCGTGCGCCGCAGCCCCTTCCATGACCGGCTCCTCGCCATGGGCGCGTGGATGACCGAGGCTGCAGGTTGGGAACGTCCGGGATTTTTCGGCGCAGCGGGCACGTCGCCCGACGTCACCTATTCTTACGGCAAGCCGAGCTGGTTCGACAACGTGCGCGCCGAATGCCGCAACACGGCCGAGAACGTGACGCTGTTCGATCACAGCTGCTTCATCAAATACCAGATGGATGGCCGGGACGCGCTCCGTGTTCTCAACACTGTATGTGCAAACAACATCGACGTGCCGGTGGGCAAGGTTGTCTACACCCAGTGGCTCAACGGCAAGGGCGGCATCGAAGCCGATGTCACGGTGACGCGGTTGTCGGAAACGTCATTCCTCATCGTGACGATTGCCGTGTCGCAGCGCCGCGACCTGGCCTGGCTCACGCGCGCCATTCCCGAGGACGCCCATGCCTTCGTGCACGACGTCACCTCGGCCCTGCCCATGCTTGCGCTCATGGGGCCAAAGGCCCGCGCGCTTCTCTCGAAAATATCGCCCGCCGATTTCTCCGACGCAGCCTTCCCGTTTGGCACGTCGAAGGAGATTGACCTTGGTTATGCCCGTGTGCGCGCATCGCGGCTGACGTTTGTCGGCGAACAGGGCTTCGAGCTTTACATGCCCACGGAATTTGCCGCCCACGTGTTCGACAGCATTGTTGAGGCCGGCTCGGCATTCGGGCTTGGCATGGGCGGATTCTTCGCCATCAATTCGCTCCGCATGGAGAAGGGTTATCGTCACTGGGGCCATGATATCGGCGAGGAGGACACGCCCTACCATGCCGGCCTCGGCTTCGCCGTGGCGCTCAACAAGGCCAATGGCTTCATCGGCCGCGATGCGCTGGTGAAACAGAAGGCTGAGGGACCACTCACACGCCGCATGGTGCAGTTGCGGCTCGCTGGAGCGGATGCTCCGATGATGTATCACAACGAGCCCATCCTCAGGGATGGCGTGATCGTCGGTTCGGTCACGACCGGCGCGTGGGGGCACCGCGTCAATGCCTCGCTGGGCCTTGGCTATGTGGGCCACGATGCTGGCGTGACGGAGGCCTGGCTCGGAAGTGGTGCCTGGGAAGTCGAGATCGCGTGGAAGCGCTATCCCGTGCAGGTTCAAGTGAAGCCCTGGTACGACCCGGCGGGCGACAAGATCAAATAGAAACAACCGGACAAAAGAGCCGGGCAACATGAAAGCGATGGAGGAAAGACATGGCCGAGAAACTCAATCCGGAACTTGAGCGAAGGCTCAAGGCTCTGGAAAATCCTGCCGAACAGGGAGGAGACTACGATTCCACAAGCTGGTTCTGGCTCCTGTTCCTGGGAGTCGTGCTCCCCGTCATCGTGCTGATCTGGGGGTGGCAACTATGAGCAGCTCCACACATCACCACCTTGAAGGCGTGCTCGAGGCCGACAAGAATGCCTGGCCGCTTCTGAAAAGCGAACGCACCTGGGGAAGCTGGAAGCTCGGCATCTCGCTGATGACCGCCGCTGCCGCCACATGGTGCTACATCATCGGCGAATACGTTGGCTATTATCTCAACTTCGACAAGGGCTTTGCGGCGCTGTTCGCGGGCAGCATGATCGGCATGCTGATCGTGGCACTGGCTGCAGGACCCATCTGCCTGCGCTTTGGCGTCGACTCGATTGCCTCGACGAAATCGTCCTTTGGCTCGCGCGGCTGGATCATTCCCGCCGCCATGCAGCAGATTTCCATCATCGGCTGGAATTCGCTGCTGCTCATCTTCTTTGCCAAGTCCACGACACAGCTCCTGTTGGCGCTGGGCGTGATCGCCGACACGGGCAGCAAGCTGCTCGTTCCGGCGACGATCCTGCTGGCCTGTTCGCTGGTCTTCACCATCCTGCTGAAGGGCTCGGGGGGCGTGGACCGTATCTCGAAGATTCTCGTGGCCCACGTGGTCGTCGGCTTCTGGATGCTGTACGTGATCCTCAGCCAGCGCTGGGGTGATCTCACGGCCGCCGTGCCGGCCTATGCCTCGGCCAGTCCGTTGTGGAACTACACGACAGGCGTGGAGATCGGCATTGTGTCGCTGTTGTCATGGTGGCCCTATCTCGGCGCCATGATCCGCATGGCCCCCAATGGCCGCACGGCTGCTGCACCGATCATGATCGGCATGGGCGCACCCGTGCCGCTGCTCAGTCTCATCGGCATCGCGGGCATTCTTGTGCTCCAGGTGTCCGATCCGGCGGAGTGGCTGCGCACCATCGGCGGACCGACCTACGGCATCATCGCGCTGGTCTTCGTCGCAGCGGCCAACCTCGGAACAGCCGTGGCAGGCGTCTATGCCTCGGCCATCGGTCTCCGGCATTTCCCGGCTTTCGAGAACATGTCGTGGACCACGCTGCTGCTGATGGCAATCGGCCCTGTGGTGCTCGTTGGCCTCATCATCCCGGAACTGTTCTTCGCCAACTTCGGCACATTCCTGGCCTTCATCGGCCTGGCCTTTGCGCCGCTCTGTGGCATCCAGATCACGGACTACTACCTGCTGCGCAAGCGCCGCATCAACATCCGGAACATCTTCTCGAATGGAGATCATTCCGGCTACTGGTTCTCGGGCGGCTTCAACATCGCGGCCATTGTCGCGATGATCGCCGGCTGCGGCACCTATCGCTACCTGCTGAACCCCATCACCTATGAAAGCCACGCGCCTTATGAATACGTGACGGCGTCGCTTCCGGCGGCGATTGTTGCGGGGCTCGTTTATGCGCTGGTGACGGTGTTGTTCAACAAGCCCAAGGCCATGGGCGGTTACTGAACCTGACTGCGCCCGGGCTTCCCGCAACGGAAGCCCGGGCACTCCCCCTGCCATGGCTGGAACTCTCCCGGCGTGCATGCGTTACCCGCCTCGACTGCACAAATTGCAGTCGCGCATCAGGGAGCATCACACGTGGCCACATCAACAAGCATCAGCGAACGCCAGAACCATATGTGGGAGATTGCCCGCAAGATGGATTTCTGCATGTTCGTGACCATGGACTCCCGGAAGCCCTGGGCGCGTCCCATGTCGACCATCGTCCGTCACGAAGAGGGCAAGATCTTCATGCTCACGGACAGGAAGTCCGTGAAGGACGACCAGATCAAGTCGAATTCCTCGGTGGTGCTGGCTTACGCGGACAAGCCCACATTCCTCACCGTGCGGGGCAAGGCCCGGCTGCTGACGGATCGCGATACCGTGCGCAACCTGTGGAGTCCCGGCGCGCAGGCCTTTTGGCCCAATGGACCCGAGGACAAGAACATCGTCGCCATCGAGGTGACGCCAGAGCAGGCGGAATATTGGGAAGGAGACAACGCGCTTGTGTCGTCGGCCAAGTTCGCCTGGGCAATTGTCACACGCAAGGTCGCCGAACCGGGCGAGAGCACCAAACTCCGGCTTGCGCCGCCGCGTGGCAAGCGCGGGGCACGCGCCTCATCGCCGCGCACGAAGACGGCTGCAAAGAAATCCACCAAGGCGAAGCGGCGCTAGATCCATTCGACTCTGTGAAGAAGCCCGCGTCCATCTTGCGATGGCGCGGGTTTTTTCATGTGGTGCCTGACATGCAGGCCAAAATGACTTCGCCATCCTGCGCGCAGTTGGAGGACTGGTGCGCAGGATGGCGATGGCGCCGGCAATCCGGAACGGGACGTTACGGATTGGCGGGCGGCGTGGTGGCCGGAGGGGTGGCAGGAGCGGTGTCGCCTCCCGTCGTGGCGGGCGGTTCAGCCGGTGTTGCAGGCTGCTCCGTGCCCGTCGTGGCCGGAGGCGTGGTGGCCGGAGGCGTCGTTGCGGGCGCCGTTGCATCGGGCGTCGTGGTGGTCGTGGAATTTTCCTGCGTCACCGCAGGCGTCGTCGGCGCGGAGCCGTCGCGGTTGAGCATGATCAGGCCGATCACGATGGCCACCAGCACGGCGGCAATGATGGCGATGGTGCCGCTGCTGCTGTAGTTGGATACGTTGTTCCTGACGGTTGAGCGGTCAGTCGGACCACTGTTCGGATCATTCATAGTCATCACTTGTCTCCTCGTTGTGCGCAGGAAAATTTTTGCAACCTTCTGCCCCACGCAATCGAAATGCTGCCGCAGGGGTAGTGGTTCCCGTGGATAGATGAATTTTAAACGCCGGCGCTGCTGTCTTGAGACAGCTTTTGCGGGAGGAACCCCCCGCCGGGGTCAGGAGTTCCCTGAGGGGAGCGGTGTTTTGCGGGGTGCCCGGGTGCCATTCAACCAAGACGATTTGCCCGGGCCGTTTTCACAACCGGGGAACGGTGAATGAGCGGCGTCACGTCTGAGCAACTGCTTGCTCTCGGTCTCGTCGCCGGGATGATGGCCATGTTTGTGTGGGGCCGCATCCGCTACGATCTTGTCGCCGTCTGCACCCTGCTTCTGGCCGTGGTGCTGGGCGTTGTGCCCGCAAAAGAGATGTTTTCCGGCTTCAGCGATGACATCACCATCATCGTCGGCAGTGCGCTGGTCGTGAGTGCGGCGATGTCACGAAGCGGCATCATGGAGTTTGCCGCGCGGCGTTATCTCCCCGCAACACTCAATGTCCGCATGCAGCTGATCGTGCTCATCGTCACCGTGGCGGTATTGTCGGCCTTCGTGAAAAACATTGGTGCGCTGGCCATCATGCTGCCGATCGCGTTGCAGTTCGCGCGCCGCTCCAACGTGCCGCCATCCGTGTTTCTCATGCCGATGTCGTTTGCATCGCTGCTGGGAGGGTTGATCACGCTTGTCGGCACGTCACCCAACATCGTCGTCTCGCGGGTGCGCGAGGAACTGACCGGGCAGCCCTTTGCCATGTTCGACTATGCCCCCATCGGCATCCTCCTCACGGTTGCGGGCCTCGCGTTCATGGCGGCGTTTTCCTGGCTGGTGCCGCGGCGCACGCGGGTTGATCTCTCGGCCGAGGATGCGATGGACATCAAGGACTATCTGGTGGAGGCGAAGGTGCCCGCCAAGGCCACTGCCGAGGGCATGACCATCGCCAGACTTCTCAGCCTCGCGGGCGATGACGTCACCATCATCTCCATCCTGCGCGCGGGTTCCCTGCAGATCAGGCCCTTGCCGGATGCCACGCTGGCCGCAGGCGATCTTGTGCTGATCGAAGGGCCAGCCGAACTCATCGACCGGCTTGTGGTGGATGCCGGACTTGATCTCACGGGGCAACGCGAACTGGCACCGGACGGTGAAACGGGAACCGTCATCAGCATGGAAACGGTCATTGCAGAAGACTCGCGGCTCGTCGGCGCCAGCGCCGAAACCCTGCGGCTCTTTCACAATCATGGCGTGAACCTGCTGGCGGTGAGCCGCCGCAACCAGCGGCTCAGCCAGAAACTCGGCACCGTGCGATTCCTGCCCGGTGACATTCTGCTGCTGCAGGGCCAGGAGACGGGACTGGTGACGCTCATGCGCGACATGGGGCTGCTGCCGCTGGCGGAGCGGAAAGTGCTGCTCGGCAGCGTGCGTCATGCCGTGGTACCGGTTGCCATCCTCGTGGCCGCCATGGCCGCCACGTCGACAGGGCTTGTCCCCGTGGCCACTGCCTTCTTTGCCGCAGCGACGGCGATGGCGATGTTTCGCGTGTTGCCGTTGCGGGATCTCTACCACTCGGTCGAAGCGCCGATCCTGATGATGCTGGCGGCGCTCATTCCCGTCAGCGCGTCGCTGCAGGCAACAGGCACAACGGACCTTCTGGCAAGCGGGTTGTCGCGCGCAGGTGAGGGCTTGCCGATCTATGGGGCCATCGCGCTGGTGATGGTGGCGGCCATGGCGGTGACGCCGTTCCTCAACAACGCCGCCACCGTACTTGTGGTGGCCCCCATTGCCGCGAAATTCGCGGAGGGGCTGGGCTACCGGCCCGAGGCGTTTCTCATGGCGGTGGCCATTGGTGCGGGATGTGATTTCCTCACGCCCATCGGGCACCAGTGCAACACGCTGGTGATGGGCCCCGGCGGCTACCGATTCACGGACTACATGCGGCTTGGCCTGCCACTCTCTCTGCTGGTGATCATCGTGGCCGTGCCTGCGCTGTCGCTGATCTGGGCGTGATGGGTGAGGCGGCTCAGTCTGCCGTCTTTGCGAAGAGCTGGTGCTGGATGATGGCTTCGGAAGGAAT
>CALMLK010000219.1 GCA_937868035.1 uncultured Alphaproteobacteria bacterium | reverse complement strand
GCATTGGCCACATGTCGCAGACCAATGCCTTCGTGACCGACCGCGAGCCCCCCGAACCCATCATGGAAATCTGCCGCAGCAAGGGTGTGAACCTTGAACTGGCAACAGAAAAGATCGAGGCAAGCCCCTGACATGACACAGGAAAAGACTTACGACATCTTCATCATCGGCGGCGGCATAAATGGCTGCGGCATCGCCCGGGACGCTTCGGGCCGAGGCCTCAGCGTCTTCCTGGTCGAGCAGAACGATCTGGCCTCCGGCACATCGTCCAAGTCGACAAAGCTCATTCACGGCGGCTTGCGCTATCTCGAACATTATGAATTCCGGCTGGTGCGGGAAGCGCTGATCGAGCGCGAGGTGCTGCTCAAATCCGCACCCCACATCATCTGGCCGTTGCGCTTTGTCCTGCCCCACCACGACGGCCTGCGCCCGCGCGCCCTGCTCCGCCTTGGCCTGTTCCTTTACGATCACCTGGGTGGCCGGAAGATTCTTCCGCCCACCCGCACCGTCGACCTGACATCGGACGTGACCGGCCAGCCGCTGAAGCCTGACTACAGTGTGGGCTACGAATACTCCGATTGCTGGGTGGAGGACGCCCGCCTTGTCGTGCTCTCCGCCCGCGACGCCGCCAGGCGCGGCGCCGAAATCCGTACACGGACGAAATGCACCTCCGCCCGCCGCGAAGATGGCGTGTGGAAGATCGGCATTGAGCGCGACGGCAAGACGGAAACGATCTCTGCCCGCGTACTGGTCAACTCCGCTGGCCCCTGGGTGAGCCAGGTTCTGGGCGAAGTGGTGGGCCGCAACGACCCCGACAAGATCCGCATGGTGAAGGGCAGCCACATCGTCGTCGACCGCCTCTACGACCACGACCGCTGCTACATCTTCCAGAATGGCGACGGGCGCATCTGCTTTGCCATTCCCTATGAACAGAACTTCACGCTCATCGGCACCACCGACATGGATCACCACGGCGATCCCGGAAAGCCGGAGATTTCCGAACAGGAGACGGATTACCTGCTCAAGTCCGTCAGCGAATATTTCCGCCGCCCCGTGACGCGCGAACAATTGCGCTGGGCCTATTCCGGCATCCGCCCGCTCTACGACGACGGCGCGTCAAAGGCCCAGGAAGCGACCCGCGACTACGTCCTGAAGCTCGACAATCCGCAAGGCACCGCGCCCGTGCTCTCGATCTTCGGCGGCAAGATCACGACCGCGCGCAAACTTTCGGAAGCCGTGATGAAGGAACTGCAACCCTTCTTCCCCGCCATGAAGGGATCATGGACCGCCAAGGCCGCCCTGCCCGGCGGAGACTTTCCGTGGAACGAAGTCGAGCAGCGCATCAGCGCCCTGCAGAAGGCCTATTCCTTCCTCAAGCCCGCGATTATCCGACGCCTGTTCCGCGCCTATGGCACGGAGGCGGAAGGCATTCTCGAAGGCGCCCGCTTCGCCTCCGATCTGGGCCAGAGCTTCGGGCCGCTCAGCGAGCGTGAGGTCGCGCACCTCCGCGAAAAGGAATGGGCCGAAACCGCCGACGACATCCTCTGGCGGCGCTCCAAACTTGGCCTTCACATGAAGCCGGAAGAACAGCAGGCCCTGCGCGACTATTTCGAAAGTACCGCGAAAGGCACCAGGAAGAAGAAAGTGAAGGAAGCGTCATGAGCACGCATCTCCTCGCCATCGACCAGGGCACCACCTCGTCGCGGGCCATCGTGTTCGACAGGAATCTGAAGCCGAAGGGATCGGGCCAGCAGGAATTCAAACAGTACTTCCCCAAGGCCGGTTGGGTGGAACACGATCCGGAAGAAATCTGGGCCTCCGTTGTCGCCACCTGCAAGTCAGCGCTGCGTAAGGCGAAAGTGAAAGCCTCCGCCATCGCCGCAATCGGCATCACCAACCAGCGCGAAACCGTGGTGGTGTGGAACCGCAAGACGGGCAAACCCATCCACAAGGCCATCGTCTGGCAGGACCGTCGCACCTCGGAGGCATGCAAGGCGCTCAAGGACCAGGGCCACGAAAAGCTCTTCACGGCCAGGACAGGACTGCTGCTCGATCCCTATTTCTCCGGCACGAAGCTCGCCTGGCTCCTGGACAACGTGAAAGGCGCGCGGACGAAGGCCGAGGCGGGCGAACTGGCTTTCGGCACCATCGACACCTTCCTCATCTGGCGGCTCACGGGCGGCAAGGTGCATGCCACCGACGCCACCAATGCATCGCGCACGCTGCTCTACAACATTCACAGCGGCGCATGGGACGATGAATTGCTCCGCCTCCTCGACATTCCCCGCTCCCTCCTTCCGGAGGTCAAGGATTGCGCCGCCGACTACGGCATGTGCGACGCGAAGATCCTTGGCACTGCCATCCCCATAGGCGGCGTGGCGGGCGATCAGCAGGCTGCCACCATCGGCCAAGCCTGTTTCGAGCCGGGCATGATGAAATCCACCTATGGCACGGGATGCTTCGCGCTCCTCAACACGGGCGAAAAGGCCGTGCCCTCGCAGAACCGCCTGCTCACCACCGTCGCCTATCAGCTCAACGGCAAGCGCACTTATGCTCTGGAAGGCGCGATCTTCATCGCCGGAGCCGCCGTGCAATGGCTGCGGGATGGTTTGAAAGTCATCTCGTCGGCAAAGGACACGGGCGCGCTGGCCAAGGCAGCGGATGCCACCCAGCAGGTTTATCTCGTCCCCGCCTTCGTGGGGCTTGGCGCACCCTACTGGAATGCCGAGGCCCGCGGCGCCATCTTCGGTCTGACGCGCGGCACCACCAACCGCGAACTGGCTAAGGCCGCGCTGGAAGCTGTCTGCTACCAGACCCGCGACCTGCTGGAGGCGATGCAGAAGGACTGGGGTTCTACCGGCAGCACCGTGCTGCGTGTCGATGGCGGCATGACCGCCTCAGACTGGACCATGCAGAACCTTGCCGACATGCTTGATGCTCCCGTGGACCGTCCCAAGGTGCTGGAAACAACGGCGCTGGGTGCCGCTTATCTGGCAGGCCTGCATGCCGGCCTGCTGCCGCCTCCGGAACAATTCGCCACCCGCTGGTCCCGTGACAAGCGCTTCTCCCCCAAAATGAAATCCGCCGAGCGCGACGCCAAGTACGCCGGCTGGAAAGATGCAGTCAGGAAACTCTTGTCGTGAACAGTCCCGAATTCCACGCCCTCCGCCGCCTCTCCGCCAAGGTGGGCAGTGATCCCCTTCTGGTCCACGCCGCCGGCGGCAACACCTCCATCAAGCAGGGCGACGTCATGTGGATCAAGGCGTCGGGCACATGGCTGCGCGACGCCGCCACCAAGGACATCTTCGTGCCGCTGGACATGGCCCGCCTGTCGGCTGCGCTCGCAGCCGATGACCCCGCCTGTGAATCCTGCACCGACTTCGTGCGACAGGACATCAATCCGCTCGGCCTGCGTCCTTCCATCGAAACATCCGTACACGGACTGATGCCGCAGAAGATCGTGGTGCATGTCCATTGCGTGAACACCATCGCGCTTGCCATCCGCAGCGATGGCGAGGCCCTGCTGGGCGAAAGACTGAAGGCCTTCAACTGGGCCTTCGTGCCCTATGCCCGCCCGGGGCTTATGCTCTCGCGCGCCATCCGCAAGGCCTATCGCCCTGGCGTGGATGTCCTCGTCCTCGGCAACCACGGACTCGCCGTCGCCGCCGGAAGCGTCATGGAAGCGGAAGCGTTGCTGAACCGTGTCGTGGCCGCCCTCGAAGCCCCTGTCCGCGATTTCGGCAAGCCCGATCTGGCCGCCCTCACCGCCATGGCCGCGGGAAGTGCCTACCGCCTGCCCGAAGACACGGAATGCCACGCCATCGCCCTCGACGAACTATCGCGCCGCGCCGCCTGCACCAATGTCTATTACCCGGACCATGTGGTATTCCTGGGCACATCCATTCCGGATGACATGGCCTCCGGCGCTGCCGCTGTCGCCATTCCGGGCAAGGGTGTGCTGGTGAACGTCCAGGCCAAGCCTTCCATTGAACCCATGGTGCGTTGCGCTGGCGACGTCTTCCGCCGCCTTCCGGCCACGGCACCCCTCAAGGCCCTCACGGCAGGCGAAATCGACCAGCTCCTGAACTGGGACGCAGAGAAATACCGTCAGACGATGAAGGCCGTCTAGGCGGCCTTGCGCAGGCTCACGCCATCCGCCAGCGCATCGAACATGGACTGGCTGACCCGGCGCATCGCAGGCATCAGCGGCAGGGCCTCGGCGCGCACCCGCCCGTAGGCGTTGGGGCCGAGCGCTGCTTCCAGCCATTGGATGTATTGCGGCAGGTGCGCCCAGCGATCCACCAGTGCAGGCGTCAACTCGCCATGGAACTGCGTGCCCACCATGCAATCACCCAGCGCCATGATCTGCACGGGCGAGATGGTGGACGAGGCCAGCACCTCGGCTCCGGGCGGCAGCGCGCTCACTTCCGCGTGGTGCCACTGCATCATGCGGATGGTGCGCGGCAGGCCCGCCACGAAGGGATGGCGAGACGTTATCTTGATGCGGCCAATGCCAACCTCCGCCGCCCGCGCCAGGGAGACGGTTCCGCCCGCGGCTTCCGCCAGAAGCTGCAGGCCGAGGCACACGCCGAAATAGGGACGGTTGCGCTCCAGCGCCCACTCGCGGATCGCCTGCTTTTCCGCCAGCAGCCAGGGGTGGGCGTCGTGTTCCCACACATCCATGGCCCCGCCCATGACCAGCAGGAAATCATACGGCGCCAGCGAAGGGATCGCTTCGCCCCGGTGCAGCATGACGGTATCCAGGGACACGCCGCGTGCGGCCAGAAACGGGCCGAACAGGCCGGGCGGCTCATCATCCATGTGTTGAAAGCAAAGGGCGCGTGAGATCATTGCTGTCCAATCCGAAAACGGGAACGCGCTACATAGGGCGAACGAATCAGAATGCAAGGATTCGATTGACCTCCGCCGTCCTTCCGCCAAACCTGTAAACAAATCATGACGACGACCCGCCGCACCCTCTTCCTCGCCCTCTTCCCCTTCGCCCTGGGCTACCTCCTCAGCTACCTGCTGCGCGCCGTGAATGCCGTCGTTGCCCCGGAGCTGGTGAAGGAATTCGCCATCGGCCCGGCGGAACTCGGCCTCCTCACCGCGGCCTATCTGCTGGCCTTCTGCGCCTTCCAATTGCCGCTGGGCGTGCTGCTGGACCGCTTCGGCCCCCGCCGGGTGCAGACGGCCCTCCTGCTGGTCGCGGCCACGGGCTGCGCCGCCTTCGCCGTGGCCCCTGGCTTCGTCACCCTCGTCCTCGCCCGCGCCGTGATTGGCCTCGGCTTCTCGGCCGGCTTGATGGCCAGCTACAAGGCCAGCTCACTCTGGGTGCCGCTTGAGCGGCGCTCGCTCGCCAATGCCACCATCATGTCCATGGGCGCCCTCGGTCTTGTGGTCGCCACCGAACCGACCGCACTCCTCTCGGCCGCGATCGGCTGGCGCAACGTCTTCCTGCTCTTCGCCGCCTGCATCGTTGCCTCCTCCCTGTTCATCTTCTTCGCCGTGCCGGAGCGGACGGAGAAAACACCGGCCGCAGGCTTCGGCCAGCAGTGGCGCGATCTCCTCAACATCATGAAGCTGCCCCTGTTCTGGCGGGTGGCGCCGCTCCTCGGCCTTACCGCGGGCATTCCCATCGCCTACCAGACGCTCTGGGCTGGCCCCTGGTACCGCGACGTGCTCGGCCTCGCGCCCCTGGATGTGGCCCGCCACCTCTTCTGGATGGCGGTGGCCTTCATGGGTGGCATCCTCACCGTGGGCTTCGTTGCCGATCGTCTGCAACGGCGCGGCATCGGCCCCATGACGACCATGCTCGGCTGCCTCGCCCTCCACACGGCGGCGCAGGCCCTCATCGTGCTGCAGGTGAGGTCACTGGCATTCCCCGCCTGGCTGGTGCTGGCGGCCGTGGGCCAATCGGCGATCCTCGCCTTCCCGTGGTTTGCAAGACACGTGGGCGAGAGCCTCTCAGGCCGTGCCAACGCCACCATCAACTTCTCCATGTTCATCTGCGCCTTCCTCATCCAGTATGGCGTGGGCCTGGTGATCAGCTTCTTCACCGCCACAGTAACCGGCTACGACCCGCGCGCCTATGCCTGGGCCATGGGCCTCTGCCTTGCTTTGCAACTCGCCGCCCTGCTCTGGTACCTTCTGCCCCGCAAGGAGACCGCATGAACGACAACCCCGTCATTGCCGAAGTGAAACGTGGCAGCACTGTGGAAAGCCGTCACCGCGGCGCCTTCGCCGTGAGCGACCGCAGCGGCAAAATTGTGCGCCAGGCAGGCGACATCGAAGGCCCGGTCTTCCCGCGTTCGGCGATCAAGGCCTTCCAGTGCCTCCCCCTGATCGAAAGCGGAGCCGCCGCGCGTTACGGCCTCACCGACGAGGAGATTGCCCTGTGCTGCTCCTCGCACAATGGCGAGCCTGAACACCTGCGCGTCGCCGCCTCCATCCTCGCCAAGGCGGGAAACAGCGAGGCCCTCTACGAGTGCGGCGTGCACTGGCCCCATGAGCGGAAGGACGTGATCAGCCTCGCGCTGACAGGCGAGGAGCCGCGCGCCATTCACAACAACTGCTCGGGCAAGCATGCCGGCATGCTGGCTTTGGCGCGGCAACTGGGCAGTGATCCCAACGGCTACGTGCTGCAGGATCATCCCGTGCAGCAGGCCGTGGCGGAGGCCATCAATCGTTATTGCGATGTGAACGTCGCCGAAGCGCCCGTGGGCATCGACGGCTGCTCCGTTCCCACCTGGGCCTTCCCTTTGCGCAACATGGCGCTGGGTTTCGCCCGCCTCACGGATCCCGCCAACGCGGGTGCACAATGGATCATCCGTGCCGCCCGCGCCCATCCCTTCATGATCGCCGGCAGCAACCGTTACGACACCACGATCATGCAACAGGTGCCGCGCCTCTTCATCAAGGTCGGGGCGGAAGGCGTTTATTGCGGCAGCATCGCCCACGCGGGTCTGGGCTTTGCCCTGAAATGCGATGACGGTTCCTTCCGCGCCGCGGAGGCCGCCGTTTCGCAGATGTTGCTGGCGCTCGACGTGTGGACGGCGGACGAACGCAAGGCACTCACATCGCACGCCCACACCACCCTCACCAACTGGCGCGGCATCGACGTCGGCAGTGTTGACGCAGCGGTTGGCGGCTAGCCCCGCGCCAGCAAGGCCAAGGCTTCCTGCAAGGACGGCACGGATGAAGCAGCACCGGGCCGCGTGACGGAAATGCCGGCCACCGCCGCACCGAAGCGCGCGGCATCCTCTGGCGCTTCACCGCGCGCAAGTGCAGCGGCAAAACCGCCATTGAAGGCATCGCCTGCGCCCGTGGTGTCCACCACCTTGCCCACCTTGAAGATGGGAATGTGGGTTGAGGCCGCCCCGCTGTGCAGCAGGGCCCCCTGCCCACCCAGCGTGATCAGCGCTGCACCTGCACCCTTCCGCAGCAGCACGTCACCCGCCTTCCGGGCTGATGCAAGGTCGGTGACCTCCACGCCCGTGATGCCCGTGGCCTCGCTCTCGTTCGGCGTCACGTAATCACACAGGCGGAAGATCGCATCATCCAGCGGTGCCGCTGGCGCGGTGTTGAGGATGGTGATGGTGCCCGACGCCTTGGCGATTTCAAGCCCGCGCACCGCCGCCGGAATGGGCTGCTCCAACTGGGTGAGAAACACGCTCGCACCACGAATGGCATCCGCATGACGGTCGATGTCGGCAGCCGCCAGCGTGCCCGCCGCACCCGGCACCACGATGATGGCATTGGAGCCGGTTCCGTTCTGCACGAAGATATAGGCCGCACCCGTGGAGTTGTCGGCGACCCGTTCGACGAGAACCGTGACACCTTCCCGCTCCAGCATGGCAATGCCCGCCGCACCGAAATCATCCCGGCCCATCTTGCTGATGAATGTCGTCTTGGCACCGGAGCGCGCGGCGGCGACCGTCTGGTTCGAGCCCTTGCCGCCCGGCCCCATGCCGAAGGACGTGCCGAGCAGCGTCTCGCCCAGCACCGGCTGGCGGTCCGCCCGGAAGATCAGGTCGGCATTGTAGACCCCGAGTACACAGACGCCCGACTTCTCCGTCATCACGAATCTCCGGGCATCTTCGCATCGGGCGTGACGACCCCCATCTTGAACAGGAAGCAGCCGTAGAACCGGCGCTCCTGGGATTGCACAACGCAATAGGATTTCTTCGCCTGCTCATAAAAGGCGAAACGCTCCATGGAGGCGAGCGGCCATGAACGCCCCTCCGCCCGGTCGATCTCCTTCTGCACCGCCTGTTGCACGGGCGGCACTTCCTGCGGCGTTCCCACCATCTCCATGCGGATCGCCGCGCCATCCACGAACGTATCGAGCGGCATCACCGAGAGAATGGCACGCGCGGCGCGGGGCGCATCGGCGGCGATGTGCAACGCCCGTCCATAGGTGGTGAGACGTCCCACGGCATCCGCCGGGAAATTCGAGTCACACAGGATGAGGTCGTTGCCATGGCCCATGCTGGCCAGCGCATGCAGCAGTTCGGCATTGAGAAGCGGATCGATCGACTTGAGCATTGTATCCTCCTGACCGGAGGTTGCACAAAGCCGCGCCGCTTCGCAACGGGTCAGATGTCCTTCACCAACCTGAGCGCGTCATAGATTGCAGCGTGTGTGTTGCGCGCCGAAACGGCATCACCGATGCGGAACAGCTGGAACGCGCCGTCAGCATTGGTGGCCACCGTCTGCGGCTGGCCCGCGATCAGTGCCGTGTAGTCCACCTCGCCCCTGTTGCGCGACTTGGGCTTGAGCTGGAAATAAAGCTCATCGAGCGGCCGCGTTCCGTGGTTGACGACGACCTGGTCGAACACCCGCTCCTTGCGCACACCGCCGTAGTCGCTGCCGATGATGCCGCGCAACTGGTTGCCGTCGCGCACCACGCTCTCCAGCCGGAACGTGACGGTGAAGGTGACGTCATGCTTCTGGAGCGCGCGCATGTAGGGAACGAGATTCATGCCCATGACTTCCGGCGCGAAGGAACGGTCCGGCGTCATGATCTCCACCTTGGCGCCAGCCTGCGTCAGCGTTTCCGCAGCCATCAGGGCCGTATGGTCGCCCGCATCATCATAGAGCAGCACGTTGCTGCCCGGCTTCACGTCGCCCGAGAGAATGTCCCAGGCCGACACCACGAGTTCGTTGCCGTCCTTCAGCACGTCCGTGTGCGGCAGGCCGCCCGTGGCGATGATCACTACGTCGGGAGAAAGTGATTCCACATCAGAGGCTTCCGCGTAGGTGTTGAAGCGGAACTTCACCCCGAGGCGGTTGCACTGTGCCATACGCCAATCAACGATGCCGATCATTTCAGCACGACGCTTGGAGAGCGAGGTGAGACGGATCTGGCCACCGGCCTGATCCGCCGCTTCGAACACGGTGACGCTGTGGCCGCGCTCCGCCGCCACGCGCGCCGCTTCCAGACCCGCAGGGCCAGCCCCCACGACAACCACGGTCTTCTTCACCGCCGCCTTGGGAATGTCATGCGGCATGCTCACTTCGCGGCCAGTGGCCGGATTGTGGATGCAGTAGGCATCCCCGCCCTGGTAGATGCGGTCGAGGCAGTAGGTGGCACCGACGCAGGGGCGGATGTCGTCCTCGCGCTTCTCGATGATCTTCCGCACGATGTTCGGATCGGTCATGTGCGCCCGCACCATGCCGATCATGTCAACCTTGCCGGAGGCGATGGCGTGGCGGGCGGTGGCAACGTCAGGAACGCGCGCCGCATGGAAAGTCGGGAAATCGGTGCCCGCGCGGATTTCGCCGGCGAAGTCGAGATGCGGCGCGCTGGGCATGCCCTGCACGGGAATGACATCGGTGAGCGCGGCATCCGTTTCGATGTGGCCGCGGATGATGTTCTGGAAGTCGATCAGGCCTGAGGCCTTGAGGCGGCGGGCGATCTCCAGCCCTTCTGCCTTGGTGATGCCGTTCTCCATGGCTTCGTCCGCCGTGAAGCGCACGCCCAGCAGCATCTTCTCGCCCACGCGCTTGCGGATTTCGCGCAAGGTGTCGAACAGGAAGCGCAGCCGCGTATCGAGCGAGCCGCGGCCATAGGGTCCGTCCATCTCATTGGTGGCGGGAGAAATGAACTGGTCCAGCAGGTGACCGTAGCATTCGAGTTCGATGCCATCCATGCCGGAGGCTTTCACCCGCTCGGCGGCATCGCCGAAATCCTTGATGATGCGCGCAATGTCCCAGTCCTCGATCACCTTGGGGAAGGCGCGGTGCGAGGGCTCGCGGTTGTGCGAGGGAGAAACGACGGGAAGCCATTCGCCCTTGGACCAGCCGGTGCGGCGGCCAAGATGCGTAAGCTGGATCATCACGGCGGTGCCTTGGTCATGCACCTCGTCCGTCATCTTCTTCAGCCAGCCCACCACCTCGTCGCGATGGAGCAGCACGTTGTTGAAGACCGGCGGTGAATCCTTCGACACGGCGGCAGAGCCCGCCGTCATGGTCAATGCAATGCCACCCTTGGCACGCGCCACATGGTAGGCGCGGTATTTGTCCTTGGGCATCCCGTCTTCCGGATAGGCCGGCTCGTGGGACGTGATCATCAGACGGTTCTTGAGCGTCAGATGCTTGAGCTTGTAGGGCTGGAGGAGCGGATCGGAACTGGAAACGAGCGTTGTCATGGCTTCATTGTGTCTGAAGCCGCGCGCCGTCTCAAGGTGGCATGTGCCGAAAAATCCTCAACCGGGCGGAGTGTTAATCTCACGCCAACGGACTCACGCCCGGATGCGCTGTCCCGAACCCGCGTCGAACAGATAGATGCGGCTGGTATCGAAGTTCAGCGACACGGGCGTGTCGATGGCCTGGCGGTAGTTGCGGTCGGCCCGCGCCACCAGCAGCTTGCCGCCCTGGTTCACGGCCAACAGCGTCTGGTCGCCCGTGGGCTCCACGGAATAGACGCGCGTGGTCACATGACCGTTGTCCTTGGCGACGCTCACATCTTCCGGACGGATGCCGAGTGTGACCTTGGCGAGGGTGCCTTTCCCGGCGCCCGGAACGCGGATGTCCGGCGCGATGAACGTGCCGTTTTCCAGCGAGCCCTGGATGAGGTTCATGGGGGGCGACCCGATGAAGCCGGCGACGAATACATTGGCCGGATCGTTGTAAACTTCGTCCGGCGTGCCGAGCTGCTGGATGCGGCCCTTGTCCATGACAGCCACGCGGTCGGCCAATGTCATGGCTTCGATCTGGTCGTGGGTCACGTAGATGGTTGTTGTCTGCAGCCGCTTCTGGATGTGCTTCAACTGCGCCCGCATGGTGAGGCGAAGTTTGGCGTCGAGGTTGGACAGCGGCTCGTCCATGAGGAACACGCGCGGATGCCGGACAATGGCGCGGGCCAATGCCGCGCGCTGGCGCTGTCCGCCCGAGAGGGCCTTGGGCTTGCGTTCCAGGTAGTCGCCGAGTTCCACCATGGCCGCGGCTTCGCGCACCAGCTTCTCGTGCTGGTCCTTCGGCACGTTGCGCATGCGCAGCGGGAACCGGATGTTCTCGTAGATCGACATGTTGGGATAGAGCGCATAGCTCTGGAACACCATCGCCACGTCGCGGTCGCGTGCATCCACATCGTTGATGCGTTCGCCGTCGATGAAGATGTCACCGCCGGTGAGATCTTCGAGGCCAGCCACCATGCGCATGGTGGTCGTCTTTCCGCAGCCCGACGGGCCGAGGAACACGATGAATTCCTTGTCCTTGATCTCCAGGTCGATGGCGTCCACGCCCACGACGCTGCCCCAGGCCTTGGTGACTTTCTTCAGGCTGATCGATGCCATGTCCCTTTTCCCTCCCAACTGCGCCGCATTGGACGTCTTGCTCTTGAGCAGCCTCTGGTGAGCCCCTATTGGACGCCAAAGATTTGCGTCTCGGGACCGCACCATTCGGCCTTGCCGATGGCTTTATAGCACATATTGACACTTGTAAAAACAAAAGTATCTTAATGACCACTTTTTCAAGGAAGCGGACACACACCCCATGACGTCATCCCAGACTCCGGCCTACACGGGCAACCTGCCCGCCGACCTCGCCGCCCGCCTTGCGGCAACGGGACGTCCCATCCGTGTGGGCCTGATCGGCTCCGGCGAAATGGGCACCGACATCGTGACCCAGTGCGACCAGATGACGGGCATCACCGTTGCCGCCATCGCCGAGGTCCGCCCTGGTGCTGCGGCAAAAGCATTGCATATTGCCGGCCGCGATTCCGGAAGCCACCGCGATGCCAACACGCAGTCCAGCTTTGATGCAGCCCTCGAGTCCGGCAAGACCGCGCTCACGGAGAATGCGCAGCTGGTCTGCTCCAGCCCGCATGTGGATGTGGTGATCGATGCCACCGGCAGGCCGGGCGTCGGCGCCGAGATCGGCCTCACGGCCATGGAACACGGCAAGCATCTGGTGATGATGAATGTCGAGGCCGACGTCACCATCGGCTCCTATCTCATGCGCGAAGCCAAGCGCCTCGGTGTCGTCTACACGTTGGGCGCGGGCGATGAACCGTCGTCCTGCATCGAACTCATCAACTTCGTGAAGAGCCTTGGCTACCCCATCGTGGCGGCCGGCAAGGGCAAGAACAACCCCCTCAACATCAAGGCCACGCCGGACGAGTATGCCGCCGAAGCCAAGGCCCGCAACATGAACGCCCGCATGCTGGTGGAATTCGTGGACGGTTCGAAGACCATGGTGGAGATGGCCGCCATTTCCAACGCCACCGGCCTCGTGCCGGATTGCCCCGGCATGCACGGCCCCGCAGCGACGCTGGACGTGCTCGCCGAAACGCTGTGCCCCAAGGAGGACGGCGGCGTGCTCTCGCGCTCCGGTGTTGTGGATTATTCGATCGGCAAGGGCGTGGCGCCCGGCGTCTTCGTCATCACCAAGGCACCGCATGCACGCATCCACGAACGCCTCACCGACCTGAAGATGGGCAAGGGTCCCTACTTCAAGTTCATCCGCCCCTATCACCTCACCAGCCTCGAAGTGCCGCTCTCCTGCGCCCGCGCCGTGCTCTACAAGTCGGCCGACATGGTGCCGCTGGATGCGCCCGTCTCGGAAGTCTGCGCCGTCGCCAAGAAGGATCTTGTCCCCGGCGAACGTCTCGATGCCATCGGCGAATACACCTATCGCGCCTGGATCATGGAGCGCGGCGAGGCAGCGGTTGCCAAGGCCGTGCCTTGCGGTCTCCTCGAAGGCGGCAAGGTCACGAAGCCGATCAAGATGGGCGAACTCCTCACCACGGCCAATTGCGCAGTGGATACGGCCTCCAAGATCTACGAACTGCGCCAGCGGCAGGACAACATGCTGAAGGCCAAGGCCGCCTGATCACGTATCTCTGGCCGGGACACGTCCCGGCCTTTTCATGTCAGACGGAACAGGAAACGAACCGGGAGACTCGCCATGCCGCGCTACGACTATTCCTCGATGGGCTTCTACACCTACGATTGCCTGGGCTGGCCCTTCGCAGAAGTCCCGCCCGGCGGCGGCACCGTTTTTCTCGATGAAATCACGCTCGCGGTTTCGGGTGCGGCGGGAACAGCGACCATCGCCGCGGCCAAGATGGGCCTCAGCACGCTGGCCGTGGGCGGCGTCGGCGATGACATCATGGGCGATTGGGTTCTGGAGCGCCTCCGGCACTTCGGCGTCGATGTCTCCACCATGCAGCGCAAGCCCGGCTGGCGCACCTCGTCATCGATCGTGCTGACCCGCGCCAACGGCTCGCGCCCGGCGCTGCACATGCGCGGCGCCACCAAGGATTTCTTCGTGGATGAAAGCATGTTCGCGCAGGTGACGGATGCCAAGGTCTTCCATCTCGGCGGCGTGGGCCTCACGGAAGCGATGGACGCACGCCAGGGCGACATGAGCCAGAACGCGAAAGTCATGAAGGCGGCCCAGGCCGCCGGCGCGCTCACCACGCTCGATATCTTCGCCGGCTCGAAGAAGGATCTGCCCGCCGTTGCCGATGTTCTTCCGTATACGGACTATTTCATTCCGTCGATCGAGGAAGCCCAGGCCCTCACCGGCATGACCGACTATGGCGACACGGCAAAGTTCTTCCTCGACATGGGCGTTCGCGCCTGCGTCCTCACCCTGGGTGGCGACGGTGCCTACTACCACGACCGCGACGGCGTGAAGTTCACCATCCCCGCCTTCGACATCACGGTGAAATGCACCTGCGGCTGCGGTGACGCCTTCAACGCCGGTTATGCCGTGGGCCTGGTCAAGGATTTCGACGCCGAAACACGTGTGCGCTTTGCTCAAGCCACCTCCGCGCTCAATGCAACGGGCCTCGGCTCGCAGGCTGGCGTCGTTGATTTTGAACACACTTTGAAGTTCATGAAGACGCAGAAGACCCGCAAATGAGTCAGCCACTCTGACTGACATTTTTGCACCCTTGCGGCGCAGCGGCAGTAGCGACACATTAACTTTTGTCGGGCGAGGATGTCACCGCTCAGACAGCAAAGGAGTCGCTTATGTCGAGATCTATGCGTCACACGCCGATCATTCCTGTTGCCAAGATCGAATCGGAAAAGGATGAAAAGCGGACGGCCCACCAGCGCGAGAGGAAGTGGTTGCACGATCATCTCAAACCGCAAATGGCCTGCATGGAGGACTTCGACATCAAATCCTTCCACCTCCATCCGCATGGCGGCCGCGACGAGTTCGGCAAGGGCGGCCGCGAATTCCTGGGCCACCGCGTCCGCTATGAAGATCCGCGCGCGCTGACCAAATAGAGATCAGCCCAATCCCAAATGACGAAAGCCGCGAAGGTCGCCCTTCGCGGCTTTTCTGTTCCGTTATCGGCGGAAAATTACGTGGTCGGCGCGGAGGGACCGCGGCCAGCACCCATGCCGGGACGGCGGGGCTTTTCGATCTTCTTCGGGGCAGGCAGCAGGCCTTCGCGCTGCAGCTTCTTGCGGGCCAGCTTGCGGGCGCGGCGCACGGCTTCAGCCTGTTCGCGGGCCCTCTTCACCGAAGGCTTTTCATAGGCGTCACGCAGCTTCATCTCGCGGAAGATGCCTTCACGCTGCATCTTCTTCTTGAGAACCTTCAGGGCCTGGTCAACATTGTTGTCACGAACGACGACTTGCAAGCGGATACCTCAGAGCAGAATAGGTTTGAACGAGGGGCCACAAGGGCCCCGGAATTGCGCGCGTCCTAGCACAGGCGAAATACCCTGTCGAGAGGGGTTTTGGGCACTTATCAACGGGGTTTGACCCTGTTGATATGGCCCATTTTCCAGCCCGGAC
>CALMLK010000218.1 GCA_937868035.1 uncultured Alphaproteobacteria bacterium | reverse complement strand
TGGCACGACCGCGACAAGTCGGGCTGGTGGTCGCTGATCATGCTGGTGCCCCTCATCGGCGCGCTGTGGATGATCATCGAACTCGGCTTCCTGCGCGGCACGGAAGGCCCGAACCGCTTCGGCCCGGACCCCATCGCGGACTAGACCGAGACCGCATCGACACACCTGCGATGCCCGGCCCCATGGACCGGGCATTTGCTTTTGAGATAGAAGTGCCCACCATGAAAAACACGCCGCACGATCCCGTCGCCATGTTGCAGCAGTTGATCCGCTGCCCTTCCGTCACGCCGCATGAGGCAGGTGTGCTGACCCTGCTGCAGGGCTGGCTGCAGTCCTCGGGCTTTGCCTGCGAGCGCATCACCTTCTCCGACAAGGATACGCCTGATGTGGACAATCTCTTTGCCCGCATCGGCACGGGGGGGCCACATTTCTGTTTTGCGGGACATACCGACGTGGTGCCGCAGGGCGACGAGTCGATCTGGTCGTCGCCGCCCTTCGCAGCCGACATTCGCGATGGTCAGGTGTGGGGCCGCGGTGCCACCGACATGAAGGGATCGGTTGCCGCCTTTGCGGCCGCGGCGATGGACTTCGTGCGCGAAAATCCCAAGTTCAAGGGATCGATTTCCTTCCTCATCACCAATGACGAGGAAGGCCCGGCCATCAACGGGACCGTGAAGGTGCTGGACTGGATGAAGGCGCGCGGCAATGTGCCGGACCATTGCCTGGTCGGCGAACCGTCCTGCGCCGAGGCGCTGGGCGACACGATCAAGATCGGTCGGCGCGGCTCGCTCTCCTTCATCGTGCAGGTGGATGGCAAGCAGGGTCACTCCGCCTACCCTCACAAGGCCGACAATCCCGTGCCAAAGCTCGCGCGCCTGGTTGACCGCCTGGCCCAGCGGAAGCTCGACGATGGCAATGCCCATTTCGATCCGTCGACGCTGGCCTTCACCAGTTTCGACGTGGGCAATCCTGCGGGGAACGTCATCCCGTCGCGCGCCACAGCCAAGTTCAACATCCGCTTCTCCACCGAACACAGCTTCCAGTCGCTCAAGGAACTGGTGCAGATGGAAATCGAAGCGGTGCGCAAGGCGTTGGGCGGGGCATGGTACATGCGCGCCATCGAAGGCGCTGACGTGTTCATCACCGAGCCGGGCGACTTCGTCTCCCTCGTGCAGAACGCCATCAGAAGCGAAACGGGCATCATGCCCAAGCTCTCCACTTCCGGCGGCACGTCGGATGCGCGCTTCGTGAAAGACTACTGCCCCGTTCTGGAATTCGGCCCCACCAACGCGACGATCCACCAGACGGACGAGCGCATCTCGGTGGAAGAACTGAAGGCCACGGCGAAGGTGTACCGGCGGATTCTCGAGGATTATTTCAAGGTCTAGGGGCTGGCGCGGGACTTAGCCGTACCCCACGCTCACCAGATAGAGCCCGTGCGGCGGGGCCACGACGCCGCAGGCGGCGCGGTTGCGCGCTTCCAGCGCTTTCTTCATCTTCACCGGCGGCCACTTGCCTTCGCCCACATACTTGAGTGAGCCCACCATGGAGCGCACCTGATGGTGGAGAAAGCTCCGCGCCTCGGCCCGGATCTCGATCTCCTCGCCGTAGCGCGCGACCTCGAAGCGGTCGAGGGTCTTCACCGGCGACAAGGCCTGGCAATCAGCGGCGCGGAACGTCGTGAAGTCGTGCTTGCCGATGAGGTGCTGGGCGGCTTCGTGCATCGCCGCTGCATCCATCTCCACCGGCACATGCCAGACACGATTGAGGTCCAGCGCAGGCGGGGCACGGCGGTTGAGGATGCGAAAGAGGTAGTTTCGCTTCGTGGCCGAGAAGCGGGCGTGAAAATCATCCGCCACCTCCTCGGCCTCGAGCACGCAGACGGGATGGGGCCGCACGTTGCCGTTGATGGCATTGCGGAGCACGAAGGGGTCCCATGATTTCGGCAGGTCCACATGGGCCACCTGCTCCAGTGCATGCACGCCCGTGTCGGTGCGGCCCGCACCCTGCACAAGAATGTGCTGGCCATGGATGTGGGAGAGTGCTGCTTCCAGAACACCTTGCACGGTCACATGCGCGGCCTGCATCTGCCAGCCGTAGAAACCGGTGCCGTCGTACTCGATGGTGAGCTTGTAGCGGGGCATCAGATCAGCCTCGTGCCGGGGGGAACGGCGAGGCCGCGCAGCAGGGTTTCCGCCGGCATGGCGCCCTTGCCTTCGCGCTGCACCTCGAGAAAGCGGATGGCACCGGTAGCGCAGGCGATGGTGAGCCTGCCGTCCAGCGCCGTTCCCGCCTCGCCGACGCCGGCAACGGCCTCGGCCTTCAGGACCTTGACGCGGGATTGCCCGATCATCGTCCATGCGCCGGGAAAGGGCGAAAGCCCGTGGATGTGATTGCGCACGTCGGCAGAGTCCTGGGCAAAGTCGATCCGTGCCTCGGCCTTGTCGATCTTCCGGGCATAGGTGACGCCATCGGCTGGCTGCGGGGTTCCAGGCTGCTGCGGATCACGGAGCGCCTCCACCATGAGGGCCGCGCCTGTTTCGGCCAGTTCATCGTGAAGTGACGCCGCCGTGGTCTGTGGCGTGATGGCGACACGGGCAACCTTCACCATGGGGCCGGTATCCAGCCCCTCTTCCATGCGCATGATGGTGACACCCGATTCCGCATCGCCTGCCATGATGGCGCGCTGGATTGGCGCTGCGCCCCGCCAGCGCGGCAGCAGCGAGGCGTGGATGTTGAGGCAGCCGTAACGCGGCGCTTCCAGCACGGCATTGGGCAGGAGCAGGCCATAGGCCACCACCACCGCGGTATCTGCCTTCAGCGCGGCGAAGGCCTGTTGTTCCCCGGCGCCTTTCAGTGACACGGGCGTGCGGACAGGAATGCCCATCTGCTCACCCAGGGCATGCACCGGCGATGGCTTCACCCCGTAGCCACGGCCAGCCGGGCGCGGCGGCTGCGAATAGACGGCAACGATCTCGTGACCCGCCTCCGCCAGTGCGCGCAGCGCATGGGTGGCGAAATCCGGTGTGCCCATGAAGACAATCCGCATGGGTTTCACAGTTTCCCCAGCTTGGCGGCCTTCTGGAATTTCTTGATGACGCGGTCGCGCTTGAGCTTGGAAATGTGGTCGATGAAGAGGACGCCGTTGAGATGGTCGATTTCGTGCTGGAGGCAGGTGGCGAGCAGGCCGCCCGCGGTCAGTTCCATCGCCTCGTTGTTGCGGTCGAGATAACGCACTGTCACCTCCCGCGGGCGCTGCACCATCTCATAGTAATCAGGGATGGACAGGCATCCCTCCTCATAATCCGAAAGCACCGCCGACTGGGCCACGATCTCGGGATTGGCGATGAAGAGCGGCGTTCGCTCCTCGCCTTCCTTGGCGAGATCGACCACCAGCGCCCGCAGTGGCACACCGATCTGGATGGCGGCGAGCCCGATGCCGGGCGCGTCGTACATCGTCTCCAGCATGTCGTCGAACAGGCTGCGCGCGGCCGCATCAACCTGCGTAAGCGGCTTGGAAACCTGACGCAGAATCTTTTCGTCCGGCAGGGTGATGATGGGGCGGGTCGACATGAGGAGGGAGATAGTTGGCCCTCCGCCAAAGGTCAACAAACGCGCAGGGGCCCGGACTCGGACGCCGCCAGCGACCCCGCCCCTGCCCGCCTAGAGCACGAAGTCCGT
>CALMLK010000217.1 GCA_937868035.1 uncultured Alphaproteobacteria bacterium | reverse complement strand
CCGAGATAGGCCCCGGCCATGCCGTCGCCCGTTGCTGCGACCTTCCGTGTCACGCCGCCGATTCCGTGGCTGACGGAGAGCGCCGCACCCAGCGCACCGCCCGCATCGCCTGAGGCGGGCTGAATCCAGATGCGGTCGAAGGCACCGTCCCGCAACACCTTGCCATTGGCCACGCAGTTGAGGGCGACGCCCCCGGCGAGGCACAAGTTGCGGGCACCCGTATCCTTGGCGATCGCGCGCGTCATTTTCAGCACGACTTCTTCGAGTACATGCTGGACCGATGCCGTGAGATCCATCTCCCGCTGGGTGAGAAGTTGCTCCGCCTTGCGCGGCGGGCCTCCAAACAACTGGTCAAACCTGGCGTTGGTCATGGTCAGACCGGTCGCATAGTCGAAGTAGTCCATGTTCAGACGGTAGGACCCGTCGTCCTTCACGTCGATCAGGTTGTCGAGGATCGTCTGGGCGAAGCGCGGCGTGCCATAGGGCGCCAACCCCATGATCTTGTATTCGCCCGAGTTGACCTTGAAGCCGGTGTAGTAGGTGAAGGCGGAATAGAGGAGGCCCAGCGAGTGGGGGAAATGGATCTCCTTGTGGATGTCCAGCTTCTCGCCCTGCCCCATGGCCAGCGACGTGGTGGCCCATTCGCCCACGCCGTCCATCGTCAGCACTGCGGCGTTCTCAAACGGCGAAGGATAGAAGGCGCTTGCGGCATGGCTGAGATGATGTTCGGTGAACATCAGCTTCTCGCCATCGAAGGCCGGCGCGATCTTTTTGAACTCCTTCTGCAGGAGGCTCTTCTGGAACAGCTTCTCGCGCAGCCATACCGGCATGGCCATGCGGAAGGAGGTGAAGCCCCTGGGCGCAAAGGCGAGATAGGTTTCCAGCAGACGCTCGAACTTCAGGAACGGCTTGTCGTAGAAGGCGACGTAGTCCACGTCCTCAAGTTTCAGCCCCCCGGCCTGCAGACAGTATGCGATGGCCTGCGTGGGGAAACCGGGATCGTGCTTCTTGCGGGTGAAGCGCTCTTCCTGCGCTGCCGCCACAATGCGCCCATCCACCACCAGAGCTGCTGCACTGTCGTGATAGAACGCCGATACGCCAAGGACTCGCAAGACCGATGTGCCTCAGAAAATCGTGTAGATGAAGGGTGCCACGGCGCTGCCCTTGGCCAGGATCAGCAGACCGCCGAACACCACGAGCATGACCAGAAGCGGCAGGAGCCAGACCTTCTTGCGTTCACGGGCAAAGGCCCAGAGTTCTTTCAGGAAAGACATGGAGACTCCTCAGAATTGCCGCCGCACCGATTCGGGCGGAGGCCCCGGCGGCTTGCGTTCGATCCAATAGCTCTTGGCAGCCGGTTCGTAGTCCATGTTCAGCAGTTTCTTTCCTGCCAGCCGCATGACCAGCGCCATGGGCGTGACCGCGACGAAGAACATGGCGCCGAGCACAATGGGATTGATGATGGCATGCAGCAGCAGCCCGAACTTGAACCAGAGCTTGTTCAGTGGCCGCAGAATCATGGGCGCGCCATAGCCAAGCGCCATGAATACTGCGGATACCCCCAGCGCCCAGGGACGCCACGCCCCTCCATGCGCCAGCGGCAGGAGTGCGACCAGCGCGAAGACCCCGGCGAAGACGTGGGCGAAGCTGCGCTCGGTCGGCAGCTTCACATCGTCCTTGGCGGCAGGGCCCAGGCGCTCATGCGTGGCGGGGGAGGATTTCATGGGCTGCCTGTTAGCGCCTCCGGACCCCTCCTGCAACCGCAGCGAACCGCCTCGCCCGCACTTGAAAATTGCTGGCGAAAGGTCCATTGCTGCCCCGCCTGCAACCGCGCCTGCGCCGGAAGAGGCTGCCAACCCAAGGAGATTGAATGGCAAAGGAAGAACTGCTCGAATTTGAGGGCACTGTTTCGGAACTGCTGCCCAACGCGACGTTCCGCGTGAAACTGGACCACAATTCCCACGAAATCATCGCCCACACCTCCGGCAAGATGCGCAAGAACCGCATCCGCGTGCTGGCAGGAGACCGGGTCATGGTCGAGATGACGCCCTATGACCTGACCAAGGGCCGCATCAACTACCGCTTCAAGTAAAGGGAACCGGGCGCAATGGCCGAGGAAAAGCCCAAGAGCCGCCTGGTATTGGCCAGCGCCTCGCCGCGCCGTGTGGCGCTGTTGGAGCGTGCCGGCCTGGCACCGGACCTCCTCTGCCCGTCGGACATCGACGAGACGCCCGAACGGTTTGAAACGCCGCGCCGCCTTGCCATCCGCCTCGCGCAGGACAAGGCCAAGGCCGTGGTGGATCTGCCGCTGGTGAAGGATCTCGGCCCCAACGTCTTCATCCTGGCGGCTGATACGGTGGTCGGATTGGGCCGCCGCTCCGTGCCCAAGGCCGAGACCGAGCAGGATGTGAAGGCCGCACTGGCCCTTCTCTCCGGCCGCTCGCACTGGGTCTATTCCGCCGTCTGCCTGATCGATCCCAAGGGCCGCCTCACCTACCGCTGCTCGGAAACCAAGGTCCGCTTCAAGCGCCTCTCGCGCGAAGACATCCACGCCTATGTCGCCAGCGGCGAATGGCGCGGCAAGGCGGGTGGTTATGCCATCCAGGGCCGGGCCGAAGCCTTCGTGCGCATGCTCTCGGGCTCGCATTCCGGCGTCATCGGCCTGCCACTTTACGAGACCGTGCATCTTCTCGAAGGCGCGGGCTACCCCGTCTTCCACACGCTGATGCACAAGCCGTCATCGCTGGTGTGATGGCCGAGCCGGTCCATCTCCGGCCCCGGCGGCCCTGCCCCATCTGCAAGAAGCCTTCGGCGCAGAAATACCACCCCTTCTGCTCCAGCCGCTGCGCCCAGATTGATCTCGGCCGCTGGCTTGGCGGCAATTACGCCATTCCCGCTGTTGAAACGGATACGCCCGACGATCAGGAACCGAACGAGTCCTGATCCTTGCGGTCGCGCACCACCGTGACCGTGCACGGAGCCTCCGACGCCACGCGCGCCGAAACACTGCCCAACAGCTTCCGCATGGTGGAATTGTCGCGCGCGCCCATCACGATGTGATCGACGGTGTTCTCCCGGGCATACTCCAGAATGGCTTCCGCCGGATCGGTTGCTTCCAGCACGTGGAAACTCACCTGCGCCTGCGGCACCTCCAGCGGACGCGCCCAGTCCTTGAGTTGCACGATGCGCGATACGTGCTTGTTGTTGCCATCCTCGTCCAGCGTTGAATCGAGCGCGATGCGCTTCAGCTTGAGCACGTTGAGACAGGCGACGCGGATTTCCTTCGACCGCTCCACGATGCGCATGACCGTCTGCCGGACGGATTCAGACAGTTCCGGCGACATGGTGGCAAGGTCGATGGCAACGGCGACGATGGGCGCCTGCCCGAGCCCCGCACTCGTATCGGCCGGATGGTCGATCAGCGATTCGAAAGGTTCCGCTTTGCGCCGGAGCCGCACGAAGAAACCATCGGCGGCTTCCTTGTGCGCCCGCTTGGTGAGCCGTACCTCGGAAGGGTGCGTGAGGTCGAACAGCAACTGCTGTGCATTGGGATAGCGCTTGGAGGCGTTGACCTCCAGGCAGCGCAGGATCACCTCCTGCAGCCACAGCGGAACCTCGGCATTCAGTGCGCGTGGCGGCGGTGGGTCCCACCACAGGCGCTTCTTCAGGCCCTTGAGCCGCGGCGGATCGCCGAAGGGCCGCTCTCCCGTGGCGAAGAAATAGAGCATGGCCCCGAGCGCGAAGAAGTCGCTGCGGAAATCATGGCGCTGCCCCATGATCTGCTCGGGCGCCATGTAGGGCGCCGTGCCGTAGGGCAGCCGGAATTCCTCGCCCACCAGGTCCGGCAGGTCGAGATGGCGCGACAGGCCGAAGTCCACGAGCACGGCCTCGCCCGTGTGGCGCATCATGATGTTGGAGGGCTTGATGTCGAGATGGACAACCCGCTGGCGGTGCAGTGCATCGAGTGCGATGGCAACGTGGCGGCCGATCTCCACCACATCGGCGATGGGCATCGGCAGTTTTTCGAGGCGCGGCAGCAGCGACTCGCCGTCCACCTTCTCCATGACGATATAGGGCTGCACCGCAAAGTCGCCGTTGGCGATGAAGCGCGGCACATGCGGGCCCTTGAGGCGCGGCATGATCATCTGCTCCATCTCGAAGCCCACGATCGTCGCCGGGTCCTCGCCTTCGTGCAACACCGGCACCTTCATCAGGTATTCGGTGTCGTTGTGCTCGGGTGTCACCGTCCACAGCTGGGCCATGCCGCCGGTGTGCAGCAATTCCTTCACGCGGTAGCCGCCCACCACCGAACCGGGTTTCAATATGCCGTTTGCCATGCCCCTCAGCGCCCTTTCACCAGCCGCGCCGCCAGGCTTTCAGGAAGCCCTGCGTCCAGCACGCGCCGCGCCACGCCTTCCGCATCGTAAGGCGCGCGATGATAGGTGAGACTGCGGACAGCGGAATTGTAGACGGCGAAGGATGCGGCGGGATTGCCGTCGCGCGGCTGCCCCACGGCGCCCAGCACGGCAAGCCACTGCCGATGGCTGGCCAGCGGAATGGTGATGTCGGTCGAGGGCGTGTGCGCCGTTACCTTGCCGCCGGCCTGCGTGGTGCAATAGAGCGCCGGCATGTGGACGTGGCCACAGAAGGTGACATTGGCTTTCACCGAGGCAAGGCTGCGCCCCGCCATCTCGGCATCCGTCACGTAATTCCACGCGGACGGATTGGAGCCATCGGCATGGACAAAGAGATGTGAGCCGTCGTTCACTTCCAGGGGCAGCGACTTCAGGAAGGAAACCGATTCCGGCGAAAGGTGCTGTCGCGTCCATTCCATCGCCGCGGCAGCCGCGGAATTCATCCGGCCATCGGGATGGAAGGTTGCCTCGTCATGATTGCCGAGGACGGCGATGGCACCAGCCTCGACCAGGGGACGCACGCGCCGCACCACGGCCTCGGGGTCGGGCCCGTAGCCCACGAAGTCGCCGAGGAACACAAAGCGCTCCGCCCCCAGCGCCTCCGCGCCCGCAAGGCAGGCCTCGAGTGCCGGCAAGTTGGCGTGGATGTCCGAGAGGAAGGCGAGTTTCATGTGCAAAGTGTCGTCTGTCTGCCGCGCAAACTCAAGACTGCACAAAACAGGGGCGGCTGCAACTTAAGTTGCAACCGCCCCTTCACTGGTCAGGAGGTGATCAGTTGTTGATGTTGCGGTCCTTGGTTTCCGGGATCAGCAGCGAACCGATGACGAGCGTCATGGCCGCGATGATGATCGGATACCAGAGGCCGGAGTAGATATCGCCCGTTGCCGCCACGATGGCGAAGGCTGTCGTCGGCAGGAAGCCGCCGAACCAGCCGTTGCCGATGTGATAAGGCAGCGACATGGACGAGTAGCGGATGCGGGTCGGGAAGAGTTCGACCAGCATGGCCGCGATCGGGCCGTAGACCATCGTCACGTAGATGACGAGGATCGTCAGCAGCACGATCAGCATCGTGTTGTTGACGGCGGCAGGATCAGCCTTGGCCGGATAGCCGGCGGCCTTCAGGGCGCCCGAGAGCGTGCCTGCAAAACCGTCCGACATGGCCGCGCCATAACCGCCGGCCTTGACGGCACCGTCAACGACCTTGCCCAGTTCCGCCGTCTTGTCCGTGGCGTTCTTGTAGGCATCGCTGGCAAGACCCGCCGTGATGAGCGCCGTCAAGGTCTTGGCCTTGGTGGCGTCTTCATTGGGGCGCGTGTCCTTGAGGCCTGCGGCCGTCACGAACTCGCCGATTGCGGTATCAGCCGCCGTTGCAGCCGCGACCACGCCTGCTTCGCCCGCTGCCTTCAGGCTGGCCGCAAGCTCTTCGCCCTTGGCCTTGGTGTCGGCAGCAATCTGCGAGGCAGCGAAGGACGGAACGACGGTGTCGCCGATCTTCACTGTGGCCTTGCCGGCTTCACCCGCAACGTTGGAATACGGGATACCCGCCTTCACCAGCGCGCTCTTGGCGATGTCGCAACCGCTGGTGAACTTGGACGTGCCCACCGGGTTGAACTGGAAGGAGCAATCGTTCTTGTCCGCCGTCACGACAACGGGAGACTTGGCCGATGCTTCATAGAGTGCCGGATTGGCATAGAAGGTGATCGCCTTGAAGATCGGGAAGTAGGTCACGATGGCGAGCAGGCAGCCCAGCATGATGATCCACTTGCGGCCGATCTTGTCCGACAGCCAGCCAAAGAGGATGAAGAACGGCGTGCCGATGGCGAGCGAAGCCGCAATCAGCAGGTTGGCGTTCACGGCATCCACCTTCAGCGTCTGCGTCAGGAAGAACAGCGCGTAGAACTGGCCCGTGTACCACACCACGGCCTGACCGGCGGTGAGGCCGAGCAGCGCCAGGATGACGACCTTCAGGTTCGCCCAGTTGCCGAAGGATTCGGTGAGCGGTGCCTTCGAGGCCTTGCCTTCCGCCTTCATCTTCTGGAACACCGGCGACTCGTTGAGCTTCAACCGGATCCAGACCGAGACGGCCAGAAGCAGGATGGAGAGCAGGAACGGAATGCGCCAGCCCCACGTATCGAAATCCGGGCCGAGCCAGGTGCGGCACCCCAGAATGACGAGCAGCGAGAGGAACAGGCCGAGCGTTGCCGTGGTCTGGATCCAGCTGGTGTAGAGGCCGCGCTTGCCGGCGGGCGCATGTTCGGCGACATAGGTCGCCGCACCGCCGTATTCACCGCCGAGTGCGAGGCCCTGCAACAGGCGCAGCGCCACGAGAATTACCGGCGCCGCCATGCCGATGGTGGCATAGCTGGGCAGCAGGCCCACGCCGAAGGTGGCGAGACCCATGATCAGGATGGTGATGAGGAAGGTGTACTTGCGGCCCACGAGATCGCCCAGGCGGCCGAACACGATGGCGCCGAAGGGACGGACGGCGAAGCCCGCCGCGAAGGCGGCCAGCGCGAAGATGAAGCCCGCCGTCTCGTTCACGCCCGAGAAGAACTGTTTGGAGATGATGGCCGCGAGCGACCCGTAAAGATAGAAATCGTACCACTCGAACACAGTGCCGAGTGACGATGCGAAAACGACCGTTGATTTGCTGCGGTCGAGATCGCCTGCTGCAGCGACGTTTGCCATGCGTTTCCCTCTTGCTTTCCCTCTGAGCAATTATTGTGCGTCAAGACACAATCCGGGCGGTGGCCCGTTTCAGGTCTTAACGCCGGGTTAAAGCGGCGAAGGGCCGCGGCGGAAATCCGACTTTCGTTTCAGCGCGCGCACATCCGCCCTGTGTGCGGCGCAAAATGATCGTGGGCAGGCAACCACAAAACTCCCGTCTTTGGCCGCTCCCGCCAGTGCTGCAGCGCACAGCGGCAGAGCGAACGGCAATGCAGTCTTATCCTAAAGTTTTTGCCGTGATCGCCGGAAGCAGGCAACTGAAGGATGACGGCACCTCGCGTTCTGCGCGGACAGGGCGAAAAGCCGGTGCGGCAGGACCTGCTGAGTCGGACTTTTCCGCACGTTGCCGAAAGCTCCTGAAAGAGGCTGGACAAGGCCTTGCACCTTGCCTATACGCGGGCGCGTTCCGGCACGAAATCGCGCCGCGAACCCAAGCCCAGGTAGCTCAGTTGGTAGAGCAGCGGATTGAAAATCCGCGTGTCGCTGGTTCGATTCCGGCCCTGGGCACCATTTCACACGTTGTCATGTGACGAACAGCAGGAGTCGATGCGCCCCTGCTCTTGCACGGCGCGATCTCCAAAAAAAAGGCCCGGCGCGAAACCCATGAACGCATGGGTCCGGCCAGGCCGTTCATGAGCGCATTCAGCCCGCCAGGACGTGGGCGCGGGATGAGGGCCAGCTTGCGTAGATCTTCCCGCCGTGGCTGAGGTCGAGCGTTTCCAGTTCGCGCTGTCCGATCTGCACCTTGATCTCGCTGCCATCGTCGGCTTCGAGAAACAATGTCACCGTGGTGCCCATGAACTGTTCGGAGATCAGTTGGCAGGCGACAACATTCTCTGCCGCGGGCTTGCGGGTGGAGACCTGCACGAGGTCGGCGGCCACGACAAAACTCAGGGGCTGCCCGGCCTGCGCGGCAGGAGCTGCCGAAGACGGGACGGTGAATGTACCGAGTTTTGTTTCGACCGTGACGGCGTCTTCCTTCCGGCCCGTCACCTTGCCTTCGAAGATGTTGTTGCGGCCGACAAATTCGGCCACGAACTTGTTGGCGGGCGCGCGGTAGATGTCCTTGGCCTTGCCGATCTGGGCGATTTCCCCCTGCGCCATGATGATGACGCGGTCCGCCATGGCAAAGGCTTCCGATTGGCTGTGGGTCACATAGACGAAGGTGATGCCAAGTTCCTTCTGCAGCTTGGTCAGCACGCTCTGCATGCGAATGACGAGATGGGCATCAAGCGCCGAGAGCGGCTCGTCGAGCAGGAGGATCTTGGGCTCCGTGACAAGCGAGCGGGCCAGAGCCACGCGCTGGCGCTGACCGCCGGAGAGCTTGGCAACGTTGCGTTCGGCGAACTGGCCAATGCCAAGACGCTCCAGCCATTCCAGAGCCTTCCTCCGCCGCGTGGCGGCATCCACGCCGCGCATCTTCAGGCCGAACTCCACATTTTCGCGGGCATTCATGAAGGGAAAGAGCGCCAGGGATTGCCACACCATCGGCGTGTCGCGCTCGTGGGGCTTCACGTTGTTCATCACCCTGCCATCAAGGCGGATTTCGCCGCCGGTCGGTGCTTCCAGTCCGGCCAGCATCCGCAGCGTTGTGGTCTTGCCGCAGCCGGAGGGTCCCATGATGGCGAGGAACTCGCCCTCGGCAATCTCGAAGCTGGTGGGTTTGACGGCGGTGAAATCCGCGAAACGTTTTTCGACCTTGTCAAAGACAACAAGTGGCTTGCTCATTGGGGCACGCCCTCCTTCTTTTCTTTCGACGACATCATCATTTCCGCAATCACGATCAGGGTGATCGAAATCACGAAGACAAAGGTGCCGATGGCATTGATCTGGGGATCGACGTTGCCCTGGAGGATTTCCAGGATGACGACGGGGATGGTCTTGTTCAGGCCGGACACGAACCAGGCCACCGCGAACTCGTCGAAGGAGACTGCGGCGGTGAGGCAGAGGGCGGCAATGATTGACGGCTTGGCGAAGGGAATGACGATCTCCCACATGGTCCGCCATTCGGAGGCACCCAGATTCCAGCTGGCCGCTTCAAGATTCGGGTCCATGTCGTTGAGACGAAGCCGGATGACCGCCATGGCGAAGGGCGCGCCCAGCACCGTATGGGCGATGATGATCGAGATGACTTGGCCGGAAAGGCCGATCTGCGCCAGCCAGGAGAGCATGGCGAGGGCCATGATGATGAGCGGGATGGTGGGCGGCAGCATGGCCAGCGCCAGGTAGGCCTGCTTGAACACAAACTGGTAGCGGTGGTCGGTGTAGGCCGTGCAGAAGCCGATGAAGGTGGACAGCAGCGACGAACAGACGGCGACGATCAGACTGGTCCAGGCGGCTTCAATCACTTCCGGCCGGTTCAGAACCGTTTCGTACCAGTGCAGGGTGAAGTGACCGAGGGGCAGCGTGGGAAAGCGATCGGAATTGAAGGAGAATATGAAACTCCAGATGATCGGCGTGAAGATGAAGCAAAAGGCGATCAGGATATAGGCGTAGAGCCCCCAGCGCAGGGTCTTGTCCGAAGTCATCCGCGCCTCCTGTAGGCTGCCTTCACCGCGGCGAATGCCACAGCGAGAAGTGAGAGGATCATCACGACAGCGATCACGGCTGCGCGCGGCCATTGCTGGCCCGACTTGGTGGAGTCGATGATCATGATGGAGAGGGTCGGCGGCTTGGAGCCGCCAAGATAATAGGGGCTGACGAAATCGCCGAAGGAGAGAATGAAGCAGAACAGGGCCGCGATGATGAGGCCCACCCTGGCGGCCGGTATGATCACGGAAAAGACCGTGCGCAGGCTGCTGCATCCCAG
>CALMLK010000216.1 GCA_937868035.1 uncultured Alphaproteobacteria bacterium | reverse complement strand
ACTGCATGCAGGCGACAGGCCCGTACGGGAACAGTCCCTCCATTTTCTCCCCTCACACCCATGCCGCCGTGAACATCACACCCACGTCCAACTCCGTCCATCCGGAGGCGCGCCTTGGTCGCGCCACCGGCGCGATGTCGCGCGCGGGCCGGATTCCCGCTTCGGGTGCCGGCCACAGGGACATGCTTCGAGGCTGCTTTCGTGGCCTCAGCCCTTGGCGTGTTCGCGGACCACGTCGAGCACGGCCTTCAGCACTTCGTCTGCCGTCAATTCCGAGGTATCGATCATGATGGCGTCGTCGGCCATGGCGGTGGGGGCGGTGGTGCGGGTGGCGTCGCGTTCGTCGCGGGCCATGACATCTTCGAGAACGGCCTCGTAGGCCACATCATGGCCCTGCCCCTTCAACTCGTCATAGCGCCGCCGCGCGCGCACATCGGTGGCTGCCGTCACGAAGAACTTCAGATCGGCTTCCGGGCAGACAACCGTGCCGATGTCGCGGCCATCCAGCACCGCTCCCGGCGCCTTGCGCGCGAAGTCGCGTTGGAACTGCAGCAGGTTGGCGCGCACCTTGGGATAAACCGAAATGCGCGAGGCGGCATGGGCCACGTCCTCGTTGCGCAATTCGCCATCGCGGATCGACGGCAGATCAAGTGCTGCCGCAAACTGGGCCGCAGCCCCGACATCATCCAGCGCCTTGTCATGACGCAGCATCATCAGCCCGACAGCGCGGTAAAGCGAACCCGTATCCAGAAAATGATAGCCCAGCGCCTTGGCCAGGCCGCGCGCCAGCGTGCCCTTGCCGGCCGCCGAAGGACCATCCACCGCGATGATCATTTCGCTTCGATCCTGCCGCCCATGCGGTTCAGCAATTCGGTGAAGCCGGGGAAGCTCGTGGCGATGAAGCGCGAGTCATCGACGCTGGTGTGGATGCGCGAAGCAAGACCCATCACCAGGAAGGACATGGCGATGCGATGATCCATGTGCGTCACCACCGTGCCGCCGCCCGGCGCGCCACCGCCATGCACCTCCAGCCAGTCGCGGCCGGAATGGGTCATGACGCCGTTCGCCTGCAGCCCTGCTTCCACGGCGGCGAGACGGTCGCTTTCCTTCACGCGCAATTCCTCCAGGCCTTCCATGCGCGTCGTTCCTTCGGCGAAGGACGCAGCCACCGAGAGGATGGGATATTCGTCGATCATGGAGGGGGCGCGTTCAGGCGGCACCCGCACGGCCTTGAGGTTCGAGGATTTCACACGGATGTCGGCCACGTCCTCGCCGCCGGCACTGCGGCGGTTCTCGTAAGTGATATCGGCACCCATTTCCTCCAGCGTCACGAACAGGCCGGTGCGCGTGGGATTGAGCATGATGTTCTCGATCACGATCTCGGATCCCGGCGTGATGAGCGCCGCCACCATGGGGAAGGCGGCGGACGACGGGTCGCCGGGAATGTCCAGCACCTGTGCCTTCAGTTCATGGCGACCTTCGAGGGTGATGTGGCGGACGCCATCCTTTTCGCTCACGGCAATCTTCGCACCGAAGGAGGCGAGCATGCGCTCGGTATGGTCGCGAGTCGGCACGGGTTCGATCACCGTGGTGGTGCCGGGCGTGTTCAACCCGGCCAGCAGCACGGCGGACTTCACCTGCGCCGAAGCGACAGGCAGCGTGTAGGTGACGGGCGTGGCATCTGCCGCGCCATGGATGGTGAGGGGCAGGCGGTCGCCCTCGCTCGTCTCGAAGCGCGTGCCGAATTGAGCGAGCGGCTTCGTCACGCGACCCATCGGGCGCTTCGACAGGGAGGCATCGCCGACGCAGCGCGCGGTGAGCGGCGTCGAGGCCATGAGGCCCATGGCGAGGCGGACACCCGTGCCGGAATTTCCAAAATCCAGGTCAGCGGCGGGAGACCGGAGGCCGCCGATGCCGACGCCGGTCACATGCCACACGCCCTTGCCGTCACGGGTGGCCGTGGCACCCAGGGCCTGCATGGCCTTCGCCGTGTTGATCACGTCCTCGGCTTCGAGCAGGCCGGAGATCACCGTCTCGCCGCGGGCCACCGCGCCGAACATGAGCGACCGGTGGGACATGGACTTGTCTCCCGGCACGCGCACCGGGCCCGTGAGGCCTTGCGACTTGCGCGACAGGAGGGGAAGCGGGGCGGCGGCGTGGGACATGGGGATTTGCTGTGCCTGAGAACGGGGCCTGAGTGGAGATTGCGCGCCGTGTCCTACACGCCCCGCCGCCCCCTGTCACGCCTCCGCCTGCGGGCCTGCGGCGTGGCCCGCCGCCCGGCCCATCCGGCTTTTGACAATTGCCGCCGCCCATGGCATGAGGCGCGCCGATTTCCCTCATATTCCGATCTGAAGAGGACACTTACGTGGTCAACGCCGAACTTGGCACCAAACGCACATGCCCCTCCTGCGCTGCGCGATTCTATGATCTCCTGAAGGAGCCCATCACCTGCCCCAAGTGCGGCACGTCCTTCATTGCCCAGGCCATCCTGCCCTCCAAGGGCGATTTCCCGGGTGCCGCCGCAGCCCCCATCGCCAAGCCGCGCGAAAAGGTGGAGGCCGACGACACCGAGAACGCGGATGTCGAACTGGTCAGCCTCGAGGAAGTCGAGGAGGACAACAAGGACGACGACGAAACCGCAGGGATCGAGGATGTCGATCTGGGTGAAGAAGCCGGCGAGGACGATGCTGAGGAAGACGATACTTTCCTCGTGGAAGAGGAAGAAGAAGGCGGCAACATGGACGGCCTCATCGAGGGCGGCGGCAAGGAAGACGAGGAGGAATCGTAACGGTTCCTCGGCTTTCGCCGGCATGAAAGTTTTGCTTGATCAGCGGGCGAAGGCCAACTATGGCAAGGCCCGCGTCGGTCACCTCCGGGTGGCCTGATCACGGCGGCGGGGTCCCATGCCCCGCATAAAAACGCCACCCACCGGATAAGGGGTCATAGCTCAGTTGGGAGAGCGCTTGCATGGCATGCAAGAGGTCGGCGGTTCGATTCCGCCTGGCTCCACCATCCGGTTCCTTTCCCGGTTTTTCAGGCCACCTTGCCGCGCGCTGCCACACGGGCGGCGCCGAGCACTTCGCCGCGCCTGACAAACACCACTTCATCAAAGAGATTGCTCACCGGGCAGACGTGATTGGGCGTGATGCTGACGAGGTCACCCACCTTGGGCTTCACGGCGAGGTGCGATGTGTCGAGATAGCCGTGTTCCTCGTTTGCGGCATAGACGCGCGCCTCGCCCAGGTCCGCCACAACGCCGTAACCATCAAGGCCTGAGAGATCGCTGGTCAGCGCCTTGGTGCCTGCGTCGATGATGGCACGCTCCGGCGTCGGGCAACTGACCACCGTGGTCAGAACATGCAGGGCGCAGTCCGCGTAGGCGCAGGTGCCACGTGCCACGAGCGAACGGTCGAAATAGACATAGGTCCCGGCGCGGTATTCCGTAAGATGGGACAGTCCCGCATCGCTCCACATGTCGGGTGTTCCGCCTGAGGTGATGATGTCCACGCGCAAGCCGGCGTCTCGGCAGAGATCGCGGGCCTTCACCAGGAATGTATCCGTTGCCTCACGATGGCCCACGGCGGCATAGGTCATGAGGCCTGCGAAGGAGAGCCCGCGCGTGCCGTTGACGATACGCGCCAAGGCAGCGGCAGCCTCGGGAAACTGGACGCCATTGCGGCCCGCGCCGGTGTCGCATTCCACCAGCACGCGCAGCGGCCGCCCCGCCTGGGTGGCGGCGCCGGACAATCCGTCCAGCATGGCGCTGTTGTCGGCCACCACGGAAATCGCCGTGCGCTTCATGAGCCCTGCGAGCCGTGACAGCTTTGACGCACCAACGACATTGAAGGTGAGCAGCATGTCGGTGATCCCGGCATCGGCCATCACCTCGGCCTCACCCAGCTTCTGAACGCAGATGCCTTGTGCGCCCATGGCCAATTGATAGTGCGCGACGCCGGGCAGCTTGTGCGTCTTGATGTGCGGGCGGTTGGCGAGACCCAGGCGATTGCAGCGGTCCTGCCAGCGCGTCACATTGCGCTCCACAACATCAATGTCGATGATGGGTACGGGCGTTTCGAGATCGGCGATGCGGCGGCTGGGGAGCGGCCGCAAGGTCAGGTGTTCAAGCAGTCCCATGGGTGCATTCACTCCGGAGAAAGCCGGAAGTCCTTGCCCTCCGGCAGGGTCTGGCCGCCATCCACGATGATGGTCGTGCCCGTGATGTAGTCGGCATCATCGGAAGCAAGGAACAGCGCGGCATTGGCCACATCGCGGGGCGTACCGAGGCGGCCCAGCGGCACTGCTTCCTCCATCATGCGGATGAACGAGGCCGAGCGGTGCTGCTTCATCCCGTCCGTCAGGATATTGCCCGGCTCGATGCCGTTGACGGTGATGCGGTCGTGGGAAAATTCAAGCGCCGCGGCCTTGATGAAACCATTGATGCCCGCTTTCGAGGCCGAGTAGTGGCCGTGGCCCGGGCTGGTGACGCGCGGGCCTGTGATCGATGAGGTGAAGATCATGCGCCCGCCGCCGCGCCGCCGCAGCGCAGGCAGAGCCGCACGTGCGGCAAGGAACGTGCCCTTCAGGTTCACGGCAAGGACGTTGTCCCATTCTTCGGGGGAGGTATTCTCGATCAGCGTCCATGGATAGATGCCGGCATTCTGCACCAGGATATCAAGCCCGCCATGGAGCTTCTCGGCATGGGCAATAGCGGCTTCACAGTCTTCGGAACGGGAGACATCGACGGAAATGAACTCGCCGTGCAATTCCCGTGAGGTTGCCGCGCCTTCAGCGGAGAGCATGTCGGCGATCAAAACCCGTGCACCCTCTTCCGCAAATCGGGCGGCGATTCCCGCACCAATGCCCCGCGCGCCGCCGATCACCAGCGCCACCTTGCCTGCCAGTCGTCCGTTCATATGAATTTCTGCCGTATCGCGTGTTTGACGGTATCAAGGAGCACCGCGGCCAACACGAGGAGTCCGAGGATGACCTGGGTGTAGTGGGCAGGAAGGCCCATGAGGTTGATGGCGGTGTGGATCGAGGAGAGCAGCAGCACGCCCGCATAGACACCGGGCAGCTTGCCGACGCCACCTTTGAGGCTGACACCGCCGATCACGACGGCGGCAAAGGCATTGAAGAGCATGCCGGTGCCGAGGTTCGCCGTCGCCCCGGATGTGCGGATGGCGAGAAGCCACCCTGCCAGTCCGGCAATTGCTCCAGCCAGCACGAAGGTCCACATCAGCAGCCGGTCTACCTTGATGCCGGCACGATAGGTTGCGACCTGGTTTCCGCCAATCATCATCACATGTCGGCCGAAAGGTGTCTTGGCCAGGAGGAAGGTGAAGAGCACGAAGACGACGATGGCGATCCAGGCGATCAGCGGAACTTGTAGCAACGTCTGGATGCCAAGCCAGCGCAAGGGTGGTGCGAGATCCTGGGCGGAACGCCCGCCCGACACCGCCACAACGAGGCCGCGAATCCAGATGTAGGAGGCGAGGGTCACGATAAAGGCGTTCATCTTCAGGCGAATTGTGAAGAAGCCGTTGATGAGACCTGCAATGGCGCCGATCGCCAGCGACAGCACAAGGGAAACGGGAACCACCAGCCATTCCGGCGTGAAGGCGTACCCAAGCCCGATGCCGTGCGAACAGAAGAGGATGCCGGTGGCCATGGCGGTGAGGGCGGCAACGGATTCCACCGACAGGTCCATGTTGCCGGCGATGATCACAATGGCGAGGCCCACAGCCATGACGCCCACGAAGGTCGATTGCTCGATGATGTTTGCGTAGATGCCGGCTTGGGCAAAATTGGGCACCGTGAGCGAAAACACGATGAGCACCACGGCGAGCAGCAGCCACACCAGATGATCAAGGACAAATTCCACGGCTTTGCGTCGGGACGATGAAATCATGGGATTGAGGGCCGGCGCGAGGGGCGCCGGCCCATCCTTCAGCTTGCTGTTATTCGACCGGGGTGATCTTGTCGGCGGGTGCCTTCAGGTTGCCCCAGAAGCGCGGCTCATCGACATTGTCCTTGGTGATGGCTGCACCGGGAATCTTCAAATTCGGTCCCCAGCTTTCCATGGTCAGCGTGGATTCGAGACCAAGAACATTGTAGGTCCCCGGCTTGAGTTCCTGCTTGTTCACCACCTTGTCGGCAAACATGGCAATCGCGGCGGCCTGCGCATAGAGCGGCTGTTCCACCTCGACCTGTTCCCAGCCCTTGCGGATAAGGTCAAGGCCGACCGGCGCGCCGTTTGACGACACAAGCATCACGTCGCCGGGCTTCTTGCCCTTGGCTTCCATGGAAGCAACGGCAGCCACGGCAAGGTGCGCCGCGTGGACGAAGATCAGGTCAATGTCCGGATTGGCCACGAGCTGGTCATTCACGATCGTGCCCGCGTTATCTGCCGCCCATTGCATGGCGGGCAGCGAGATGATCTGGACATCCTTGAAGTCCTTCATCTTCTCCTCGAAGCCCTTCTGGATGTCGAGGGTGTAGGGATCGGACGGATCTCCCAGCACCTGCAGGATCTTGCCTTTCACGTCGCCCTTCTTTTCCTTGAGAAGGCGCTGGATTTCACCGGCTGCCACGTAACCGATCTCCACCGTGCCCGCGACCGACGTGAAGTCGGTGGGCGTCGAGGTGATCTGGCGGTCGAAGATCATGACCGGGATGCCCGCTGCACGTGCCTTCTCGATGGACGGCTTCAAGGCATTGAAGTCAACGGCCGCCAGGATGATGGCCTTCGGCTTCTGCAGGATGGTGCTGTCCATCTGGCTCTGCTGCACGTCAGTCTTGTTGTCGGCATTCAGGGTGATGGGCTCGTAGCCCACGTCCTTCAGGAATTTCTCGATGGCGGATACGGACTCGGTCTGGAATTCGTCGAGCAGCGTGGGGACCATGTAATAGATCTGTCCCTTGCTTTCGGCCCAGGCCGGCAGTGGACCTGCGGCGGCGGCTGCCACCAGCGCCGCTCCTGCAAACGTGAATGTACGTCTCTTCATGACCTTCCTCCTTGTTACGGGTTTGAAACCCTTGCATTGCGGGCCTGGCCCGGCAGGGCCTCACCCGTAATCAGTTGAACGATGGCATCAGGGCTTGTGTCGGCGCTCTGCACATCGCCCACTACGGCGCCCTGGCGCACCACCACAATCCGGTCTGCCACCTGGAATGCCTGCGCCATGATGTGCGTGATGACCACGACAGCAATGCCCTGTGCGGCGATGTTCTTGATCATCTCGAGTCCGCGCCGTGTCTGTTCGACGCCCAGGGCTGCAAAAGGTTCGTCCAGCAACACGAGCTTGCCGCCCCAGTGCACGAAGCGGTTCAATTCGATGGCCTGACGCTGGCCACCTGACAGATGCTCGACGTTGACACGCAGCGAGGGAATGCGCGTGCCCGCATTTGAGATGGCGCGCTCCGTTGCTTCATACATGGCCGCCTCCTGCAAAATCGGAATGCCGAAGTAGCGTTTGACGATTTCGCGTCCCATGAAGAAATTCGCCACGACATCCACGTTCGTGCAGAGCGAGAGATCCTGGTACACGGTCTCGATTCCAGCCGCCTTGGCTTCCGATGGATTGGCGAAATGGCGTTCGCTGCCATCGAAGACCATTGTGCCGGAGGTCGCCTGCAGGCCTCCGGAAATGATCTTCACCAAGGTGGACTTGCCTGCTCCGTTATCGCCGAGGAGGGCCACGACTTCGCCGCGGCGGATGTCGAAGCTCACGCCGCGCAAGGCCTCGATTGCCCCGAAGCGCATGCGGATGTCCCGCAGTTGCAGGAGCGGGGTATCGGCGGTCATGCTGCCTCTCCATGGAACATGGAATCGGTTTCGTTTCCCGCCTCCGCAAACATCACGCCGTGACGGGGCGAGAGCACGCCCGAAACGGCAAGTGCCGCAGCACCGCGCAGCACGCTGTTGGCGCCACCCTCAGCAAGGATAATGCGGGGCGCCGTCCGGCCGGGATGGACGGCAATTGAATTGCCCAGTGGCTCTGCCGCAGCAATCAGCTCCGCAAGAAGCGCGCGGGGCGCCAGTCCACCGACGACGATCGCTTCAGGATCAAACAGGTTTTCAATGGCAACGATTGCCTTTCGGAACAGCGGGGCCGTCTCCGTGATCCACTGGGCGTGCCCCACTTCGGCGCGGCGGCGTTCATAGGCCTCCAGCGAAAGATAGCGTTCGAGGCAGCCGACGTTCCCGCACGGACAGGGAAGGCCGTCCGGTACGAGCGGAAGGTGGCCTACCTCCCCCGCGTTGCGATGGTTGCCGCGCAAGGCTTGGCCATCGATAATCATGCAACCGCCCAATCCGACGCCAACGTAGAGATAGTAGAAGTCCTTGAGCGTGCGGCCCGCGCCATAAAGCTGTTCCCCCAAGGCGGCGGCGGCGTGGTCCGTTTCGACAAACACAGGAAGACCGGTGCGGCTGGCGAGGTGGTCCCGCACGGGCACATCCTTCCAGCCTTCCAGCGTGGTGGGGCCAACGAAACTCATGGATTCCACATCAAAAGGGCCGGGCATGGACAGGCCAATGCCGAGGACACGCTTATCGCCAATCGGCTGGCGCAAGGCGCGGGCCATGCTGATCACATGATCGAGGGTGTCGCCGGGTTCGGGCTTGCGCAAGGCCAACTCGCGCGTGGCGATGATGTTGCCGGTCAGATCGGTCAATGCCGCCTGCAGGCGTTGCGGTGAGATATTGACGCCGATCGCATGGGCACCTTCGGGATTGATGCTGAGCCTGCGGGCGGGATAGCCCCGGCCGGTAGCGCCCTGCTTCTGACTGGTGATGAAGCCCTGGTCTTCCAGTTCGCGGGTGATGTTGGAGACGGTCTGGACCGTAAGGCCGACGCGGCCCGCAATCTCGCCCTTGGCGATGGGGCCGAGCCGGCGAATGGCTTCCAGCACGATCCGCCGGTTAAAGGGCCGGCCAAATTCCTGGTTGGTGCCCTTGAGCGCCATTGCCTTGCCTTTCCTCGCATCGTTTGGTTGGCTTCTGTGGCCACCTGAATTATAAATTCAAATGGATTTCAAAAATTGTCAAGGAGGTGTTGAACATGTCCGCTGAAGACCGGTTGAAGGCACTGAACATCGTCATTCCCGAGGCGCCATCACCCAAGGGCAATTATGTGCCAGCCATTGAGCACAACGGATTGCTCTACATTTCGGGGCAGGGTCCGCTTCTGGAAAACGGGGATTTTGCACGGGGCATCGTCGGACGGGATGTCTCCGTGGAGGAAGCCTACCAGCATGCCCGCCGGACGGGCCTGATGTTGCTGGCCTGCGCCCGCCAGGCGCTCGGATCGCTCGACAGGGTGGAGCGTGTGCTGCAAGTGCTCGGCATGGTGAATGCCGCGCCAGACTTCATACAGCATCCCAAGGTCATCAATGGCTGCTCCGACCTCTTCGTCGAGGTGTTCGGAGAGGCGGGCCGGCATACGCGGGCGGCGGTGGGCATGGGAACACTGCCGGAGAGCATCACGGTGGAAATCACGGCCGTCATGGCGGTCAAGCCGTGAGTCTGCTTTCGGACCTCGGCGCCCGCCGCATCATCAATGCCCGTGGCACGGTCACCCGGCTTTCGGGGGGCATGATGCAGCCGGAGGTGATTGCCGCCATGACAGAGGCTTCGCGCCTGTGTTTCGACATGGCGGAACTGCAGGCGGCAGCGTCGGCGGAGATTGCCCGGGTTACTGGCGCGGAAGCAGGCTATATTGCATCCGGTGCCTCCGCCTGCCTGATGCTCGGCGCGGCCGCTACGATGACGGGGCTGGATGCCGCGGCCATGGCGCGGCTACCGCAGGACGGTCGCCGCAGGGAGATCATCATCGTGCGCAGCCAGCGCAATGCCTATGACCATGCCTTGCGTGCCGCAGGTGCCAACCTCGTGGAGGTGGGCTTGCCCGACCGTCATGCGGGCGCAGGCGTTCGCGACGCACAGGGCTGGCAGATCGAAAGCGCCATCACTGAAAGGACGGCGGCCATCTTCCACGTGGCTGCGGAGGGTGCGGAACCTTCCCTCCCCGAGGTGGTGGCAATCGCGCGGCGTCACGGGCTGCCGGTGCTCGTGGATGCGGCTGCACAATTGCCGCCACAAGCAAACCTGCGCCGCTTCATCGAGGAGGGTGCTGACCTCGTTGCCTTCTCCGGCGGCAAGGTTCTGGGTGGACCGCAGGCCAGCGGATTCCTTTGCGGCAAGCGAGATCTCATCATGGCCGCGGCGCTGCAGCATCTCGATCTCGACCAGTATATCGATACGTGGACGCCGCCGGCCACGCTCATTGATCGCAGGCGTCTTGTTGGCATGCCGGTGACCGGCATCGGCCGTCCCTGCAAGGCCGGGAAGGAAGAGATCGCCGGGCTCCTAGCCGCGCTACAGCTATTCGTGCGTGAAGGCGATGGTGTACGTCATGCCCGGTGGCTCGCGACACTTGCAGCAGTGCGCGAGGCGAACACGAACTGGCGTGCGGGCATGTGCATTCAGCACGCAGCGGACAGTTCCCGCGTTCCCCACATCTCCATCGATACTGGCTCGCCCGAGGCGGCGCGGGAGCTGACGCGGCGGCTGCTCTCGCATTCGCCCGCCATCCACGTCGACGACAGCGAGCGCCACCATGGGCGCATCATTTTGTCACCACTTGCGCTCGATGTTGAAGATGCAGCCATCGTAGGCCGCGCCCTTGATGCGGCGAAACCAGGCCTTTGAGGGCCGTTAGCGGAGCGTCAGGCCGCCATCGATGACGATGACTTCACCGGTGGTGAAGCTCGCGGCGTCGGAGGCGAGATAGACCGTGGCGCCCACCAGTTCATCCACGGAACCGATCCTGTTCTGAACCGCGGCCTTTGCCCATTCGTTGTTCACCACGTCGGGATGTTCCTTCATCACTTCGTCCGTAAGCTCAGTGCGAATGTAGCCCGGCGCGATGGCGTTGACGCGCACCCCGTGCTCGGCCCATTCGGTGGCTAGCCCCTTGCACAGCATGTGTACGCCTGCCTTGGACACGTTGTAAGCCGTGTGGCGGAAGGGCCAGTTGACGATATAGCCCGACATCGATCCGATGGTGATGATTGAACCGGACTTCTGCCGGATCATGTGCTGGCCCACTTCGCGCGAGACGAGGAAGACGCCATCGAGATTCGTCGCCATGGTCTTGCGGAAATCCTCGAGCGTGTAGCGCTCGGAGTTGCCAGGATAGATGATGCCGGCATTGTTGACGAGAATGTCGATGCGGCCCCAGCGCTTGATGACTTCTTCCGTCATGCGCTTCACATCCGCTTCGTTCGACACGTCGGCCTGGATGACGAAGGCGTCCGTGCCATTCTTGCGGATGTCGCTGGCCACGGCCTCGGCACGGTCCACTGTCGACTTGACGACGATCGCCACGTCCGCCCCATAGGCGGCAAGTCCCTCTGCCAAAGCCTTGCCGATCCCGCGGGAGCCGCCCGTGACGATGGCCTTCTTTCCGGCCAGGCTGAAAATGGTGCGATATTTGGCAATGTTGGACATGGGGCCTCCTCCGGCAGTTTCTTGTTTGGTTTCTTCAGGCTGAATCCCGCATCAGGGCGAGGTAGTCGGCCGCTGTTGCGAGGCGCGGATTGGTGGCGTGGCAATGATCCTTGAGTGCCTCTTGCGCCACCTGCTCCATCATGGCTTCGGTCACGCCGAGCGAGGCCAATCCCGAGGGAATTCCGATGTCCTGGTTCAGGGCGGCGATGGCCTTGTCGGGCGCCTGGCCAAAGAATTTCTCCAGCCAATCCCACTTGGCGCCGATGACGCTGCGGTTGAAGCGGAGGACAGTTGGCATCAACACGGCATTGAGCGTGCCGTGATGGAGATTGAGGGATCGGATTGCGCCGAGCGGATGCGTGAGGGCATGCACCGCACCCAGGCCCTTCTGGAAAGCCATGGCCCCCTCCAGTGCGCACATCATCATGTCGTTGCGCGCTTCCTTGTCGTTGCCGTTGGCCACGGCGTTGCGGAGAGAGCGCCAGCCCTTGGCAAGGCCGTCGCGTGCAATGGCATCGGCGGGTGGATTGAAGGCACTTGCCATGAAAGTTTCGAGGCAATGTGAGATTGCATCCATGCCGGTTGCGGCCGTAAGGCCCGGCGGCAGGCCGTAGGTGAGTTCGGGATCGCACAAGGCGATGGATGGCAGCATGTGGGGCGAGATGATCCCCAGCTTGCGGCCTTCCGCCGTGATGATGACCGCGGCACGGCCCACTTCCGAGCCAGTGCCGGACGTTGTTGGAACGGCGATCATCGGGCAGATGCGGCCATGGATTCGGGTGATGCCGCCCGCGACCAGCGTATATTGCGCGAGCGGACCCTCATGGCCCGTGAGAAGGCGGACACCCTTGGCGAGATCGAGCGCCGAGCCCCCGCCCAGTCCAACGATCCCATCGCAGTCCCCTTGGCGGTATACGGCGTGGGCCGCCAGCACGGCATCTTCCGTCGGGTTGGCGGGGGTGCCATCGAAAATCGAGGGCTTGTCACGAAGCTGCGCCGTGACCTTTGCTACAAGGCCAGTGGCCACGAGACCCTTGTCGGTCGCGATCAGCGGGCGCTTGACGCCGAGGCCATCGAGCAATTCCTGCAACCGCGAGATCTGGCCTTCGCCGAATTCGATGCGGGTGAGATAGGTGATCGTGCTCATCGCAGCCTTTCAGGCGTCAACGCCCCTTGTAACGGCAACCAATATATGAGTTATTAGACACAGAAGTCATACGGCCTGTCAATCCGGATCACGGGTGTGGAGTTTTAGCGAGTTTCCCTTATGAACACGAACGGCACGCAGGACCGGTCTCCGCCGAAATCCGAGCAGATATATGAGTATCTGCGACGTGCTATTGTTCGGCTTGATCTTCGTCCCGGTGTGCCGGTTCAGGAAAAGGATATCGCAGAACGCTTCAAGGTGTCGCGCACCCCCGTGCGGGAGGCACTGCAGCGGTTGGTCGAAGAAGGCTTGGTGGACATCCTGCCGCATTCCGGCACATGGGTGAGCAGGATCTCCTTTCCGGTCGCCGAAGAAGGCTTCGTGCTGCGGCGTGCGCTTGAAGTGGAGAGCGTGCGCAAGGCGGCGGACCTTGTCACGGAGCACGATTCGCAGATGCTGGCCGACAGCATCGCGAGGATGCGTGTCATTCTGGCGGAGAACAGATTTGAAGATTATCTTGAGGAAGACGATGCCTTCCACGCCATGATTGCGCGGATCTCGGGCTATCCCCGCATCTGGAAATTCATCACACTGGCCAAGGTCCATCTGGACCGCATGCGCCAACTCAGTGCTCCGGTGCCGGGTCATCTTGCTGATGTCACGGAGCAGCACGCCGCCATTGCCCAAGCCCTGCAGCGTGGCAATGCCTTGCAGGCAGAACTCGCCATGCGCATCCATCTCGACAACTCCTTTGCCGTGATGGCCGCCATGCACGCTGCGAACGAGTCGCTCTTCCGCGATGACGTCTCGCCGCGTGGCACCCGTCCCAAATCAGTATGAAGACAGATGATATTACCATTACCGCCATCAACACATCCTACGACGCCGTCATCATCGGTGCGGGCGTTGGCGGCGGGGCGATGGCCAATCGTCTGGCCGTGGCCGGTGCACGGGTGCTGGTGATCGAGCGAGGCACGCGCCTTCCGCGCGAGGCAGACAACTGGAGCGTCAAGGCCGTATTCCACGAGCGCCGTTACGCCACGCGCGAAACCTGGCGCGACCGCGACGGACAGGAATTCAACCCTTCGACCTATTATTATGTCGGCGGAAATTCCAAGTTCTTCGGCACGGCGACGGTTCGTTTCCGCGTCGAGGATTTTGAACCCCTCCAGCATGAGGCTGGCGTCGCTCCGGGGTGGCCCATCACCTACGCGCAACTTGCGCCTTACTACGATGTGGCGGAGCAGCTTTTCGGAACCCATGGCACTGCGGGGATGGACCCGTGCGAGCCACCGCGCTCGGGCCCCATGCCCCATCCTGCCGTTGGGCACGAACCGGAAATCCAGTTCTTCGACACCCGCCTACGGGAGATGGGTCTGAAGCCGTTTCCGCTGCCCGTGGCCATTGACTTTCATCCAGGGGGCAAGTGCATCCGCTGCAAGACCTGCGATGGCTTTGCCTGCAAGCTGGGAGCCAAGAACGACGCGGAAGTGCGCATGGTCGATCCCGCGCTGGCGACGGGCAATGTGGATCTCGTGCTGGAAACTTATGTGCGCCGTCTGATCACGGACGACACTGGCCGCAAGGTGGCGGCCGTGGAGATTGAACATGGCGGCCAATCGCGCATCATCTCGGCGGGACTTGTCATCTCCAGCGCGGGCGCCATCAATTCCGCAGCGCTTCTGTTGCGATCATCCAATGCCAAGCATCCGAAGGGGCTGGGCAACAATTCATCGGACCAATTGGGCCGCAACTACATGGCCCACAACAACACGGCGATGATGGCCGTCAATCCGTTGAAGAAGAACAACGTGACGTTCCAGAAGTCGCTGTGCATCAACGATTTCTACCTAGCCAATTCCGTGAAGCCCTATCCCTTGGGCAACGTGCAGGGTCTCGGCAAGCTGCAGGGTGGCATGCTGACGGCCAACATGCCGCTCATTCCGGAATTCCTGATGAACTGGTTTGCAACGCGCAGCGTGGATTGGTGGATCATGTCGGAAGACCTGCCCGATCCCAACAACCGCGTGTCGCTCGACAGCGACGGCAAGATCAGGCTGGCCTACACCGCGAACAATCTGAAATCCCACGGCGAACTGGTGAAGCACTGGAGCCGCTTGATGCGGAAGCTGGGCTTCCCCATCATCATCACGCAGAAAATGGACATCAAGGTTGCCATGCACCAGTGTGGCACTGCCCGTTTCGGCAATGATCCCGCAACGTCGGTGCTCGATCCCTTCTGCCGCGTCTGGGACGTGGACAATCTCTATGTCGTCGATGCGTCCTTCCTGCCATCTTCGACCGCCGTCAACCCGTCGCTCACCATCGTCGCGCAGGCCGTGCGCACGGCCGAGCACATCGTGAAGGACGTGTTGAAGATCGGACCTACGGCAAAGACAGCAGCTTAGCGTACAGTCATTCCGGCATCGCTTCAGCGCGGGCGCCGCGCTGCCATGCACGCAGGCAGAGGTATTCCATGATGAGGCTCGCCGCGGCTGACGACGTCAGTTCGGAGTGATCAAAAGGCGGCGACACTTCGACCATGTCCATGCCGACAAAGTTCACGTCCTTCAGGCGGCGGATGACCGAGGCTGCCTGATGGTAAGTCATGCCGCCGGGAATGGGTGTGCCAGTGCCGGGTGCCGCGGAAGGATCAAGGCAATCGATATCGAAGGTCAGATAAGCCTTCGATGGCCCGACTTTCTCCTTGATCACCTTTGCCAACTGATCGGCGGTGGAGTCGTGCACTTCATCCGCATAGATGATGCGGAAGCCCATTGTGGTTTCGCCGACGAAAGTCGTGCGGATGCCGATCTGCACGGATTTGCGGGGGTCGATCAGGCCTTCGCGCACGGCGTAGCCGAACATTGTGCCATGATCGATGCGCCCGCCGCTGTCGATCTCGACGTCGCGGTGGGCATCGAAATGGACCAGAGCGAGGGGACCGTGCTTCTTCGCATGGGCCCTGAGCAAGGGATATGATATGTAGTGATCGCCGCCGAGTGTGATCATTTCCGCGCCGGAGGCCAGGATGCCGGCCGCGTGATTTTCCAGCGTGGTTGGAAAATCCTCTTTCTTGCCCCAATCGAAAAAGCAGTCCCCGTAGTCGACGACGGCCAGCGTCTCGAAAGGATCAAAATTCCAGGGCCAGAACGGGCCCCACGCATTTTCAGCGGAGGCACGGCGAATGCCTTCCGGACCGAGGCGCGTTCCAGGACGGTGGGACACGGCCTGGTCGAAGGGTACGCCCGTCACCGCTATGTCAACGCCGGCAAGCTCCCGCGTATATTTGCGGCGCATGAAGGACAAGGCGCCCGCATAAGTGGGCTCCCAGTTTGTGCCTTTCAGATCGGTGCGGCGGAACGCATCGTCGCCCGGCAGGCGGCCGAGTTTGTCCATTTCCAGTGCCATGTAATCTACTCCTCGACGGGCGAATGCTCGGGCGATGGCCGCATTGCGGCGACTTGTTCTGTTCTATTCCGTCAACACAAGGCTGTCGCCGGGGTTCCACGATACATAAGTCTTCTCGCCACGGGTCACGCTGGCGTTGACGTCGCGCTTTTCATTCTGGACGTTGACCGAAACCATCTGGCCGGAATTCAGTTCGACAACAACTTCGCTCCAGTCTCCATAGTAGGCCACGTCGCGCACCCGTGCTTCTGCCTTGATCAGGCCATCGGCCTTTGGTGATGATTTCGACAGTTTCAATTTTTCCGGACGCACCGCGAGTGTCACCTGCTTGCCGCAGCTGCGGTCTGTCGTGAGGTTGATTTTGCCCAGCCCCTTGGCATTGCAGATCACGGCCGTGCCCTTTTGCGACACGACATCGGCATCGAAGAGATTGACCTTGCCGATGAAGTCAGCAACGAAACGGGACGTCGGGTGCTCGTAGAGCTCCTCCGGCGTTGCAAGCTGCATGATGGCGCCCTTCTCCATCACCGCGATACGTGTCGCCATGGAAAGCGCCTCGTCCTGGTCATGGGTCACAATAATGAAAGTGATGCCCACTTCCTGCTGGAGGCGCGTGAGTTCGAGGCGCATGTCGTCCCGGAGCTTAGCATCCAGGGCCCTGGATGCTAAGCTCCGGGACGACA
>CALMLK010000215.1 GCA_937868035.1 uncultured Alphaproteobacteria bacterium | reverse complement strand
CTTCAGATGGCTGACGCCGAGCTTGTCCATGATGTCGAGCTGATAGGCGTGGGTGGCGTAGTTGCCGAAGGTGAAGTTGCCTTCCGAAAGGTCGGTGCAGCGCTCGCCCGTGAGCTTGAAATAGATCCAGTCCTTGCAGTGCAGGCAGTGCGTGGCGGTTTCGAGCACGGAGGCGCGATGGCGGCTCATCCACGCCAGTTGCACGCTCATCTGGCAGGCGTTCACGCCTGTGCCGGTGCGGGCATAGTGGGCGTCGTAGTCCGGCGTTGCGGTGAACTCCTCCACCTCTCTGGTGGCGCGGGCATCCAGCCAGAGCCATGCGGGTGCCACGGGTTCGCCCTTTGCATCGATCAGCCAGATGCCATCGCCTTGCCCGGTGACGGAGATGGCGACAAGCCGTTCGGCCAGATCGGGAATGACCTCGGTGAGCTGCTTCAGGGTCTTGGCCGCATCGGTCCAGGTGCGGGCCATGTCCTGTTCGGCGCCGCCGTCCGCCAGCGTCTGGTAGGCATTGGGAATGGCCGCGGCGGCCAGTTGCCGGCCGTCGGTGGTAAAGGCCACCGACTTGATGACGGAGGTGCCGGCATCAATTCCGATCAGCACAGGCTTCTTCATGCCAGAATGCCTCCATGGGCCATGGCGGACTGACTGTCCCGGTTGAAGATATGAAGATCGCCGGAGGCCACCGAGAGCGACAGGTCACTGCCCGGCTTTTCGCGGATGCGCTCGTGCGCCACGGAAACGACGGTGCGCCCACCCACTTCAATCGCCACATGGGTCTGGTCGCCCAGCCACTGGCAGGAAACGACTTTGCCGGTGATCGGACCCTTGCCCGCGTGCAGCGCATAGGGGCGGATGCCGAGCGTCACTTTCGGATTCTGGACGAGTTGTTTCAGAAGGGCCGCCGAAAATTCCGACGCGGGATAGCTGAGCACGGTGCCACCATCCACATGGAACGTGACCGTCTTGGCATTGCTCTCAACGGTGGCGTCGAAGATGTTCATGGGCGGCTCGCCGATGAAGGTGCCGGTGAAGAGGTTCGCGGGCCTGGCCTTCAGCTCGGCGGGGGAGGCGAATTGCTGAAGCACGCCGCCTTCCATCACGGCGATGCGGTCGGCCAGCGCGTTGGCTTCCGTCTGGTCGTGGGTCACGAGGATGGTGGTGCAGGTGTGTTCGCGGAGATAGTGCTTGATGCGCCCGCGCAGGACGGCGCGCAATTGCGGCTCCAGTTGTCCCATGGGCTCGTCGAGCAGATAGAGCCCCGCCTGGCGCACGAGGGCGCGGCCGAGGCTGGCGCGCTGCTGCTGTCCGCCCGACACGCTGGAGGGATATTTGTTCAGGATGCCGTCGATTTCCAGCATCTCCGCCATGGCCTTGACGCGGGCCTGCTGTTCTGCGGCGGGCATCTTCGCGGCCTTCAGGGCAAAGGCGATGTTGTCGCCGATGGTCAGCGGCGGGTAGAGCGAATAGGCCTCGAAGGCCATGGCGACGCCGCGCTGCGAGGGCGGCAGCGCATGGATGGGTTTTCCGCCGAGCGTGATGGTGCCATTCGAGACATCCTCGAAGCCGGCGATCATGCGGAGCGTCGATGTCTTGCCGCAACCCGATGAGCCGAGCAGGGCGACGATCTCACCGGACTTCACCGTGAGATTGAAGTCCTTCACGGCATGCACGGCCTTCTTCTTGGTGCGGTAGATCTTGTCCACCGCGTTGAGAACGAGCTCAGCCATGGAGACGTTCTCCCGTTGCCTTGTCAAACAGGTGAGTGCCTTCTGCGGCGAAGGCGAGATGAACGGTACTCCCCGGCTCCGGAACCTTGGCTGTGGAGGGCAGCGATGCCAGCAATTCCCATCCGCCTTCCGCCGTCAGGAGCAGCACCACGCGCTCGTTGAGTGGCGTCACGGCCATCACTTCGGCTGTCATGCCAGACGTCGCCAGCGACACGGCCTCGGGCCGCACGCCGAAGGTCACGGGTTTTCCGGCGTGGGCCTTGTAGTCTCTGGCGATGGAGAGTGGTTTCCCTGCCACATTGACCGACGCGCCGTCCGTGGCGATTGCCGTGTCCAGTGTGTTGATGGAGGGATCACCGAAGAGACGGGCCACGCCCAGTGTCGCCGGGCGAAGGTAGATGTCTTCGGGTGTGGCGATCTGCACGAACTTGCCGCCGGCCAGCACGGCGATACGGTCAGCCAGCGCCATCGCTTCCTTGTAGTCCTGCGTCACATAGAGAACCGTGGCGCCGGACTGGCGGAGCAGGCGCGGCAATTCCAGCCGCATCTCGAAGCGCAGCTTGGCATCGACATTGCGCAGCGGATCATCAAGCAGGAGAATGCGGGGTTCGGCGGCGAGCGCGCGGGCCAGGGCGGTGCGCTGCTTCTGCCCGTTCGACAGTTCGCGCGGCGCATGGCCGAGCACGTGATCGATCTTGAGGAGCTTTGCGGCCTTGGCAACGCCAGCCGCCACCTTGTCTTCCGTCGCATGCATGGCACGCAAGGGGCTGGCGATGTTCTCCGCCGCGGACATGTGCGGGAAGAGCGCGAAGTTCTGGAAGGCCATGCCGACGCCCCGGTGTTCAGGCGCAATGTCGGCGGCGTCTTCTCCGGCGATGGAGATGGTCCCGGCCGTGGGTTCCTCCACGCCGGCGATGAGGCGGAGCAGAATGGTCTTGCCCGTGCCCGAGCCGCCGAAAATGACCACGATCTCGCCCGTCTCGGCGTCAAGGTCGAGTTTGTCGAAGACGGTGAAGGTGCCGAATGATTTCGACAGTGATCTGAGGGAGAGCTGGCTCATCCTTTGACGGCTCCGAGGGAGAGGCCTTCCACGAGGTAGCGCTGGGCAAACATGGCAAGGACGAAGGTGGGGACGATGGAGAAGATGATGGCCGCCGCGATCTGTCCGTACTGGATGCCGGACGCGGTGACGAAGGCGAGCGCGCCCACGGTCACGGGTTGCTTGTCGGCGGAGGCGAGCACGAGGGCGAAGACGAAGTTGTTCCAGGCGAAGATGAAGGCCAGCAGCCCTGCGGCGGCAATGCCGGGCAGGGCCAGCGGAATGGAAATCTTCCGGAATGTCTGGAACCAGCTGTAACCCGCGATGCGGTGCGCGTGTTCGATGTCGGGCGACAGGTCTTCAAAGTAGCCACGCACGATCCACAGGATCAGCGGCAGGCAGATCAGCTGATAGACCCAGATCAGACCCACATAGGTATTGGTGAGACCGAGCGTCTTGAAATAGAGCGACAGCGGCAGCAGCACCAGCAGCGGTGGGGCAAAGCGGAACGAGAGCAGCGTGAAGGCAATGTCCTCGCCCAGGCGGAACTTGAAGCGGGCGAAGGCATAGGCTGCCGGAACGCCGAGGATCAGCGCGATCACCACCGACGCCGACGACAGGAGCACGGAGTTCCAAAGGTTCTGCATGAAGTTCAATTGCAGCGAACCGGCCGCCGTCTTCATCTGCCCCGTCACCAGCGCGACGTAGTTCTCGACGGTCGGCGTGAAGACGACCGAGGGCGGAATGCGCAGGATCGATTCATTCGTCTGGAAACTCATGAGGAAGATCCAGACGATGGGGAACATGAAGAAGATCACGACCAGCGTGATGAGCACGCCGCGGATCAATTTTTCGAGGGTTGAAGTATGGTCCATGGCTCAGGCGTTCCCGTGTGCTTTCTCGCGCAGTTTCAGCCACTGCTTGATGAAGACGTTGGAGAGGGCATAGGTGATGGCCCAGAGGATGATCATGAGGGCGGCGGAGCGGCCCACGTTGGTGGACTGGAAGAAGTCGAGGTAGGCCTGCACCTGGAAGACCAGCAGCTTGTCGCCCGGTCCGCCTTGCGTCATGGCGTAGATGATGTCGAACTGCTGGATGGAGTCGAGCAGCCGGAACAGCGTCGCCGTGAGGATGTAGGGCATCAGCATCGGCAGCGTGATGCGGAAGAACACGAAGCTTCGCGGCACACCGTCCAGTGCTGCCGCTTCAAACGGCGCAGGCGGCAAAGAACGCAGGCCTGCGAGCAGCAGGATCATCATGAAGGGCGTGTAGACCCACACGTCCACCAGCGTGACGGTGAAGAGGGCCGTCGCCGGGTCCGAGCCCCATTTCATGTCGGGGAAACCGAGCAGCGAAACGAAGTAGCTGAGAATGCCGAAATTCGGGTTGGTCATCAGCTTCCACATCAGGGCTGCGAGGGCGGGCGCCGTCATGAGGGGAAGCAGGAGGAGAATGGACAGGAAATTGTTGAGGCGTGAGCGCTTCTGCAGGAGAAGCGCGATGGCCAGTCCCAGCAGCAATTCAAGGCCAACGGTGAGGCCCGCATAGACCAGCGAAATCTTCAGGGTGTTCCAGAATTTCGGGTCCGTGAAGAAGTTGATGTAGTTCTGGAACCAGATGAAGCCCTTCATGGCGGGCAGGTTCAGGCGGTAGCGCAGCAGCGAATAATAGACCGCCGTGAGGAACGGGATGAGAATGCCGATGCACATCAGGAGCGCCGGCAGGCTGAGCAGGTAGGGCAGGGCCTTGCTGGCAAAGCGGCTTTGCCTTGCGGGGGCGGTTGGCTGGACGGTCGAGGTCATGAACCCAGTCTTTCCCATCACGCGGGTGAGAGTCAAAGGCAGGAACGGGGCCGCCCCAGGGAGGAAAGCGGCCCCGCACGTCGCATACTGGATCAGCCGAGGCCGGCTTCTGCCAGTTTCGCGTCCATTTCGGCCGCCATCTTGTCCAGGCCTTCATCGACCGGGATTTCCTTGGCGACCATCTTCTGCAGGTTTTCCGACCACAGTGTTGTGAGGTCGAAGAACAGCGGCTGGGCGGTGAAGTAGATCTTCGCGCCCGGTGCCGAGACGTCATGTTGGTTCAGGTAGCCCGGATAGGACTTGTCGATGCGGTTGCGGAATTCCTCGTCCTTCCAGACGGAGGCGCGGACCGGATTGACGAAGTCCATCTTGCGGGCGCCGAACAGGTCGTGCTCGACGGAGGTGGCCCATTGCAGGAAGTACCACGTGGCATCCTTCTGCTTGCCGGCCGAGGCCATGGCGAGCGACCAGATCCACACGTTCGGCGTCGGTGCCGTGGCAGCCGGGTTGGCCGCGAACGGCGCATAGCCCAGGTTGCCCGCTTCCTTGTTGTCGCCACCGTTCATGAAGTAGCCGAGAATGTCGGCGTCGAAGATCATGGCGGAGGCGCCGGCGCCGAGGTCGGTCCCGACCTGATACCAGGTGTAGTTCGCCCAGTCCTTCGGACCGGACTCCTGGATCATCTGCACCCACTTCTTGTGGTAGTCCTTGGAGCCGGCCGAGTTCATGGCGGCCTTCAGCTTGCCGTCGGTGACGTTGAAGTCCTTTTCACCGAAGTTGGCATAGCCCGAGAGGAAGCCCGGGTGGATCGAGGCCCAGGAGCGCGAGCCGCGCACACCGATGCCGTACGGTCCGCCAAGGTCCTTGGTGAGCTTGGCCGAGGTCGCCACCATCTCGTCAATGTTCTTCGGCGGCTGCACGCCCACCTTGTCGAACATCTTCTTGTTGTAGGAGATGTTGTTGAGCTCATAGCCCCAGGGCATGCACCACTGCTTGGCGTCGGCGGAACCCAGTTCGCCACCGGGAACACCGTTCCACGAGGTGGAGGCGCGCAGGCCCGGCAACACATCGTCCCAATTGAAGTTGGGGTTCGTCTTGGCCGGGTCCTTGATGTACTCGTTGAGGTCGTCGATCCAGCCGGCGGGGCCGTAGGTCCAGGTCATGTAGGCGCCGGTCATGAAGGCGTCGTATTCACCCGAGCCGGAGGACAGCGCTGCCGTCACCTTGTCGAAGTAGACGTCTTCCGGGAAGATGTCCCAGGAGATGTCCATGCCGGTCATCGTCTTGAAGTTCTCGATGTCGGCGATCATGGCGTCGGCATAGGGATGCTTGTTGAGCAGCAGCTTGAGCTTGGTGCCCTTGTACTTCATCCAGTCGAAATCGGCAGCCATGGCGCGGGTCTGCGCCTGGTTGATGAGCAGGCCGGAAGCCGTGGCCGAAAGGCCGAGCTTGCCGGTTGCCTGCAGAAGTTCGCGGCGGCTCATCTTGCCGGCCACGAAGGCTTCAAACAGTCCCTTTTCCTTGTCGTACATTCTCAGATCCTCCGTTGATGTACTCGTCTTGGGTTAGCCCGGTGCGGATTTTCCGTTCTTCTTGCCGGGCTGGTGACCCGGTTTGGCGGCAACGAGGCGGCGCGCGGTCGCCTCGTCGGTGATCAGGCCGAAAAGGAGTCCGCTCGCGAGAATCGAACGGATGGCCTGAGTTTTCGTGGTGCCACCCGCAAGGGCGACAATGGCGTGGGACTTGAGGTCGGCGAGGCGGGGCGCGAGCGCGCGGTCGGCGACGCTGTTGGGGAGATGCGTGCCGTCGGCGGCAAAGAACTGGCCGAGGATTTCGGCGGCAGCGCCGGTCTTCATGACCTCATCGACGTCGTCTTCGTCGATCATGCCAGCAGAGGCGATGAAGCTGGCGCGTGTCACTTCGCCGATGCCGGCGATGTAGAGCTGCGCCTGCTTGGCCATGGCGATCACATCCGAGACGCCATACTGGGCCTCCAGCACCTGACGGTCCTTCGCCGAGTTGGCGAAGAAGGGCACGGGCATCACGTAGGCTTCGGCGCTGGTGCGCTCGGCGAGCTTGTGGATGACGTCGAAGGGGCTGGCGGCAAAGCGGCGCGTCAGGCCGCCGAGGAGCGAGACGAATTTGGTGCCCTTGCCATCCACGCTTGCCATCAGGTCGATGGCCGCGGCGAGGGTCCGGCCATGGCCGAAGCCGATCAGGTCATGGCGGCGGCTTTCAATCAGGTTGCGGATGTAGCGGGCGCCTGCGATGCCGAGCGTGCGCAAGGGCAGGCCACCTTCATCGATGTTCGGCACCACCTCGCAGTGGCCAAGGCCGTGCATGGCCTTCAGGCGCTCTTCCAGTTCGATGCAGCCGGCAATCGGGCCTTCGACAATGACGCGGATCAAGCCATCGTTGCGGGCGCGGGCAATCAGGCGATGGGCCTTGGTGGATTGCACGCCCAGCAGTTCGGCCACTTCGCCTTGCGTCTTGCCGCCGGCAAAATGCAGCCATGCCGCGCGGGCGGCCAATGCGGCCTCCTCGTCCACCTGCACGGCTGGCGGCATCTGGTTCAAGCGCACTCCCATTTCGGTTGTGAATTATTTTTCTTGAGGTGCAATATTTTTCAGACTAGCCTTGGAGTCAAATGAAAAAGATGCTGCGCTGCACATGCAGGGCCTTGCGCCGTGTTGTGCAGCCGCCGCATTTTGTGTTTTGCTGTACATAATCAATGGGAGACGAGAGGTCGTGGCGCGCAAGGTTCCGTGGATCGGCACAAGCTGGAAAATGAACAAGCTGCGCGCCGACGCGCTCAGCTACGCCGAAATCCTGAAATCATCGCCGCTGGCGCAGTCGGCGGCGGTGCAGCCGTTCATCGTGCCGCCGTTTCCCTACATCGCCGAAGTCGCAAGCGTGCTGAAGGGAACGCGCGTCAAGGTTGGGGCGCAGAACATGCATTGGGACGACAAGGGCGCATGGACCGGCGAGGTCTCGCCCCTGATGGTGAAGGACTGCGGAGCCACACTCGTGGAACTCGGCCACAGCGAACGGCGAACATTCTTCAACGAGACCGATGAAGCCGTGGGCCTGAAGGTCAAGGCGTGCCTTGCGCATGGCCTCACCGCACTCGTCTGCATCGGCGACACGCGGAGCGAATATGAAACAGGCGCCACGGCGGATGTGCTGGCCAGGCAGACGCGCTATGCCCTCAAGCATGTGGGCAAGCAGGCGCTGGGCCATGTGGTGATTGCCTATGAGCCGGTGTGGTCCATCGGCGAGGGCGGCATCCCCGCCGATCCTGATTTCGCCGCTGACCAGCACCGCCGCCTGAAGGCGCTCACGCAGGAGATCGCCGGCGAAGCGCTTCCCATTCTCTACGGCGGCAGCGTCAATCCGCAGAACTGCGTGGCGCTGGCGGGCCGTGACAACATCGACGGCCTGTTCATCGGCCGCTCCGCCTGGGAGCCGCAGGGCTATCTCGGCATTCTTGAATCTGTGACCCGTTCATTGGAGGCCTGACCCATGAAAATCGCACTCGCCGGTGACAGCGCCGGCAAACCCCTTGCCGACGCGCTCGAAGCCCATCTCAAGGCCAAGGGCGGATATGAGGTGAGCAACCTCACCGCTGGCGGCTTCTATGCCGACCTTGCGGCGGGGGTTGCCAAGCGGGTGAAGGCGGGCGAGTTCGACCGGGCGATCCTGTGCTGCGGAACGGGCATCGGCGTGTGCATCGCCGCCAACAAGGTGCCGGGCATTCGCGCGGCGCTGACGCACGACACCTACTCGGGCGGCAAGGCGGCCACGTCGAACAACGCCCAGATCATCACCATGGGTGCGCGCGTCATTGGCGCGGAACTGGCCAAGGACATCGCCGACAAGTGGCTCTCGTCCAGCTTCGATCCCAAGGGCGCATCGGCCGCCAATGTCGAGGCATTGGACAAGCTCGACGCCTGAACGTCTGGGTGGCTCAAGCCGCCTGTGAGTTGGGATAACCTGCGTCATCGACCACCCGGGCGATGGCAGCGGCGGGTTGCGACGTTTCCACCGTCACCGTCTTGGCCGCGAGGTCGGTCTTCACGGTCGCCGCCGGATCAACCTTGTGGATCGCCTCCGTGATGGTGCCGACACAATGTCCGCAGGACATGTCGGGCACGTTCAACTTGATCATCTCTGTGTCTCCATATGTGCAATATGCGGGAATGTGCATATATATAGGCTGGCCCGTCCGGGTGCGGAAGAGCGGGGCAGGGGTGCTGGCGACGCAGGCCGCATCATTTGGCCCTTGACCTTGCCAGCGTTGGAAGCCCCACATGGCCAGGCAACGTGAACAGTAGACAGAGACAAAACCATGTTGCGCGATCCAGAATCATCGGCCGTCCACCTCAGCATTCCGGTGGAGGGCATG
>CALMLK010000214.1 GCA_937868035.1 uncultured Alphaproteobacteria bacterium | reverse complement strand
GGCGCGAGTTGGCGGCAGGGTCGGGAAGGCCCGCCTTGGCAGCCACCGTGATTTCGCGCGAAAGCTTGGAGAAGATCTTTGCACGCTGGGCATCCTGCTTGCCCTTGCGGTGCATGATGTTCTTGAATTGCGAATGGCCGGCCATGGTATTCCTCGGTATTGGAAAGCCCGCGCCAGGGTGGCGGGCAACGTCACGTGCCCTATAGCCAAGCCTGTGCCCACCGCACAAGAAGCCCTTTAACCCTGCCTTAACGCTGTTCGTTCACCATGTCCGGCAGTGAGTGTGTTTGTGGAGTGTAGCGTCATGGCAACGGCAGCCAAACCGGCAATCGAGGCGTATTCTTTCGGCGGAGAACCCGCCGGGATTGCGGGTGCAGCAGCCCTGAGAAAGGTCAAATCCTTGGCTGAAACGGCACCCCAAGGACGGCTCTTTGCAGCCATCTCCACCCTCGCAGACACTAGTTCAGCAGCCGCGGATGCCTATGAAGCCGCGGGCCTGGCCGAATTGCGTTCCGTCTCAGATCATCATCTCGCCCGCGGCAACCGCATTGCCACGCGCCTGCGCGAAGCGCTGGGCGCTGACATGGCAACGCCCCTACCCGCCTTCATGCGTAAGCGCTGAAGCCAGCCAACTTCCTGTCGCCATCGGCCACGCATCGGGTTAGCATTCTCCGCGTTACGGAGAGGTGCGTCCCATGCGCGGCCCTTTTCTTTTTCTGGCCTTTGCCTTGTGGATTATCTTTGCGCAGGTGAGGGCGGAAACGCCTTTGCTGCCCGTGGACGTGGCGCTGGTGCTGGCTGTGGATATTTCCGCCAGCGTCGATGCCCGCGAACACCGCCTGCAGATGGCGGGGATTGCCGCAGCCCTGCAAAGCGAGGCGGTGCTGAAAGCCATCGCCGCCGCCCCCCGCAAGCGTATCGCCATTGCCATCACGCAATGGTCGGGGCTGAATGTGCAGCGCGTTGTCGTCCCGTGGACGATCATCGACGGCGAGGCCTCCGCGGTGACACTCGCGCGCCGCGTGCTGACATCGCCCCGCGCCGATCCCGGCGGAGGCACATCCCTGTCATTGGCGCTGGATCACGCGGCCCGTCTCTTTGCAACGGCGCCGCCAGCCACGCGGCGCGTCATCGACATTTCCACTGATGGCATCAACAACATCGGTCCGCCTTTAGATGACATCAACCGCACACTCGGCCGAAACAAGATCACCGTGAACGGCCTTGCCATCACCAGCGACTGGCCGAAACTCGGAGACTATTTGAGCAAGAATGTCATCACGGGGCCAGCAGCCTTCGCCACCGAGGCAGATGGGTTCCAGGCCTTCGGCGACGCCATGCTGTCGAAACTGTTGCGCGAAATAAGAGGGCCCGGCCTGAGCTGAAAAGCCCTGCTCAGGTGCGGATGCCGCGCAGGCGTTCGCTGCGGCGGCGAAGCAGTTCCACCGTCACCAGCATCAGCGTCGACAGGATGATGAGCACCGTCGCAGCCGCCGTGATGGTGGGCGAAATCTGCTCGCGGATGCCGGAGAACATTTGCCGCGGCAATGTCCGCTGCTCCGGCCCGGCGATGAAGATCACCGCAATAACTTCATCGAAGGACGTGCCGAACGCAAAGAGCGCGCCCGAAATCATGCCAGGCAGGATGAGCGGCATGACCACCCGGAAGAATACCGTGGACGGCGAGGCGCCAAGGCTTTCTCCCGCCCGCATCAGGGTGCGGTCAAAGGACGACAGCGTTGCCGTCACGGTGATCACGACGAAGGGCGTTGCCAGCGCCGTATGCGCCAGCACCAGTCCCGGCAGCGTGCCGAGAAGGCTGAGCTTGGCGTAGAAGAAGAACATGCCCAGCGCCGAGATGATGATCGGCACGATCATCGGCGAAATCAGCACGGCCATGATCGTGGCGCGGAACGGAATGTTGCCACGCGCCAGGCCCAGCGCCGCCAGCGTGCCGAGCGTGGTGGAGAGAATGGTGGTCAGGATGGCCAGCACACCCGACAGCCACAAGGCACTCTGCCAGCGCGGATTGAAGAAGAAGTCCTCGTACCAGCGCAGCGAAAAGCCCGGCATGGGATAGCTGAAGAACATGTCGGAATTGAACGACAGCGGCATGATGGCGAGGATCGGCGAGATCAGGAACAGCAGCACCAGCCCCACGAACGCCCGCAGGCCCCAGTAGGCGAATTTTTCGGAAGTGGTCGCATAGGGAGGCAGTGACATGGTTCAACCCAACTTCATCCGGTCGATGCCGACGAGCTTGTTGTAGACGTAGTAGAGGATCATCGTGGCGGTGAGCAGCACAGCGCCCAGCGCCGAGGCTTTGCCCCAGTTGTTCTCCTGGTTCATGGCAATGTCGATGAAGCCCGAGATCATGTTGTCCGTCGGCCCGCCCACAAGCGCCGGGGTGATGTAATAACCAAGGCACAGGATGAAGGTGAGCAGGCATCCCGCGGCCACGCCGGGCAGCGTCTGGGGAATGTAGACACGCCAGTACGCATAGGCAGGCTTGGCCCCCAAGGACCGCGCCGCACGCATGTAGGTGGGGGAAATGGTCTTCATCACGGAATAGATGGGCAGCAGCGTGAAGGGCAACTGGATGTGAACCATCGCGAGCACCGTTGCAAAGCGTGTCTTGAAGAGCTGCGGTTCACCCGCGATGAGGCCAAGCTGGTTGAGGAGCCACGTGAGGCCCGTCAGCGACATCACCTGCGTGACGACACCGCCGTCCTGCAAGAGGATGGACCACGCGGTGGTGCGCACCAGGAGCGATGTCCAGAATGGCAACAGCACCAGGATCATCAGC